>JABJFC010000045.1 GCA_018662925.1 Alphaproteobacteria bacterium
GAACTCAGAAAGAGCGCCGTGGCGGATGCCTTAAAGGCACAAACTTACTCTGCAGACGCGTCAACTAAACTAGTGCAAGCTGACTCGCGTAAAGCTGCTATCTCAGATGCATTATCTGAGCAAGTAAACGTACCATCTGATTCAATGAAGTTGGCTCAAGAAGAACTCAGGAAGAATGCCATTACAGATGCTTTGAAGGCACAAACTTACTCTGCCGATAGTTCAACGAAGTTAGCTCAGGCTGAACTCAGGAAGAATGCCATGGCAGATGCCTTAAAAACGCAGACTTACTCTGCAGGTGGCTCAACCAAATTAGTACAAGCTGATACACGTAAAGCTGCTATCTCGGCTGCATTATCTGAGCAGTCCCATCTCGCTGCCAAATCGGCGAAGTTAGCTCAAACCGAACTCAGGAAGAATGCTATGGCAGGTGCACTAACTGGGCAAACTCATATGGCTGCCGATTCGGTAAGTTTAGCTCAAGCCGAACTCAGGAAGAATGCCATGGCAGATGTTTTGATGGCACAAACCTTCTCTGCGGATAGTTCAACCAAATTAGTACAGGCTGATACACGTAAAGCCTCTATCTCTACCGCACTATCTGAGCAAGTGAACGTACCATCTGATTCAACTAAATTGGCTCAAGTCGAACTCAGGAAGAACGCTGTAGCAGGTGCCTTAAAAACGCAAACTTACTCTGCTGGTGGCTCAACTAAATTAGTACAAGCTGATACACGTAAAGCCTCTATCTCTACCGCATTATCTGAGCAAGTGAACGTACCATCAGATTCAATGAAATTGGCTCAAGCTGAACTTCGGAAGAATGCTATGGCAGCTGCGTTAACTGAACAACCTCATTCGAATGCTGATTCAATGAAGTTGACTCAAGAAGAACTCAGAAAGAATGCTGTAGCAGATGCTTTGATGTCGCAAACTCATTCTACGGAGAATTCAGTGAGTTTGGCTCAGGCCGAGCTGCGGAAGAAGGCTGTTGCGGATGCATTATCTGGTCAGACTCACCTCTCTACCCAATCGACGAAGTTAGCTCAGGCTGAACTCAGGAAGAATGCCATGGCAGATGCCTTAACTGGCCAGACACATTCGACAACTGATTCGGTAAACTTGGCTCAGGCCGAATTTCGTAAGAGCGCAGTTGCTGATGCTTTGAACACTCAAACTTATTCAGAAAATGGATCCACCAAATTAGTACAAGCTGATGCACGTAAAGCCGCTATCTCTACAGCACTATTTGATCAAACCCATCTCGCTGCCAAATCGGCGAAGCTTGCTCAAACCGAATTCAGGAAGAACACCGTTGTTGATCCTTTGAACACTAAAACGTATTCACCAAACGAGTCTGCGAAGTTAGCTCAAACCGAACTCAGAAAGAATGCTGTAGCAGCTGCCTTAAAAACGCAGACTTACTCTGCAGGTGGCTCAACTAAACTGGTACAAGCTGACACACGTAAAGCTGCTATCTCGGATGCATTATCTGGTCAGACTCATCTCTCTACCGAATCGACGAAGTTAGCTCAGGCCGAACTCAGAAAGAGCGCCGTGGCGGATGCCTTAAAGGCACAAACTTACTCTGCAGACGCGTCAACTAAACTAGTGCAAGCTGACTCGCGTAAAGCTGCTATCTCAGATGCATTATCTGACCAAGTGAACCTACCATCTGATTCAATGAAGTTGGCTCAAGAAGAACTCAGGAAGAATGCCATGACAGATGCTTTGATGGCACAAACCTTCTCTGCGGATAGTTCAGTGAGTTTGGCTCAGGCCGAGTTACGGAAGAAAACTATGGCAGGTGCACTACCTGGTCAGACTCCCCTCTCTACCGAATCGACGAAATTAGCGCAGAACGAAATCCGGAAGAATGCTGTGGCAGATGCCTTAAAAACGCAGACTTACTCTGCAGGTGGCTCAACCAAATTAGTACAAGCTGACACACGTAAAGCCTCTATCTCAGCCGCACTATCTGAGCAAGTGAACGTACCATCTGATTCAACTAAATTGGCTCAAGCCGAACTCAGGAAGAATGCTGTAGCAGGTGCCTTAAAAACGCAAACTTACTCTGCAGGTGGCTCAACTAAGCTAGTACAGGCTGATACGCGTAAAGCCGCTATCTCGGATGCATTATCTGATCAGTCCCATCTCTCTATCGAATCAACGAAACTATCCCAAGCTGAACTCAGAAAGGAGGCCATGACGGATGCCTTAAAGGCTCAAACTTACTCTGTTGATGGATCTACCAAATTGCTCCAAGCTGACTCGCGTAAAGCTGCTATCTCGGCTGCATTATCCGACCAGGCTCCCCTCTCTACCGAATCGACGAACTTAGCTCAGGGTGAACTCAGAAAGAAAGTAATGGCAGATGCACTAACTGGGCAAACTCATATGGCTGCCGATTCGGTAAGTTTAGCTCAAGCCGAACTCAGGAAGAATGCCGTTGCTGATACTTTGAACACTCAAACGTATTCTGCCGAAAGTTCAACTAAACTGGTACAAGCTGAACTCAGGAAGAAGGCAGTTGCGGATGCTTTGAAAGCTCAAACTTACTCTGCAGGGAGCTCAACTAAACTGGTACAAGCTGATGCGCGTAAAACCGCTATCTCTACCGCACTATCTGATCAGTCCCATCTCTCTACCGAATCCACGAAGTTAGCTCAGGCTGAACTCAGAAAGAAGGCTATGGCAGAAGCTTTGATGGCACAAACTCATTCTACGGAGAATTCAGTGAGTTTGGCTCAGGCCGAGCTGCGGAAGAATGCTGTGGCAAATGCACTATCTGACCAGTCGCACCTCTCTACCGAGTCGACGAAGCTTGCACAGGCTGAACTTCGGAAGAATGCTATGGCAGGTGCCTTAAAAGATCAAACTTACTCTGTAGGTGGCTCAACTAAGCTAGTACAGGCTGATACGCGTAAAGCTGCTATCTCGGATGCACTATCTGATCAAACCCATCTCTCTACCGAATCGGCGAACTTAGCACAAGCTGAACTTCGGAAGAATGCTATGGCAGGTGCACTAACTGGCCCCACACATTCGGTTGCTGATTCGCTAAGCTTGGCTCAGGCCGACCTTCGGAAGAATACCGTTGCTAATGCTTTGAACACTCAAACGTATTCTACCGATAGCTCCACCAAATTAGTACAAGCTGATGCACGTAAATCATCTATCTCTACCGCACTATCTGACCAAACTCACCTCTCTCCCGAATCGACGAAACTAGCCCAAGCTGAACTCAGGAAGAATGCCACGGCAGATGCACTATCTGACCAGACTCACCTCTCTACTGAAGCGACGAAGCTTGCTCAGGGAGAATTTAGAAAAAGCGCCATTGCAGATGACTTGAACATACAAACTCATTCTACGGAGGATTCAGTGAGTTTGGCTCAGACAGAGCTTAGGAAGAATGCTATGGCAAGCGCGCTAACTGGCCAGACTCATGGGGACGTTGATTCAATAAGGTTGACTCAGGCTGAACTTCGGAAGAAAGCTTTGACAGATGCCTTAAAAACGCAGACTTACTCTGCAGACGCGTCAACGAAATTGGCTCAGGGAGAATTAAGAAAGAGCACCGTTGCAGATGCACTATCTGACCAGACTCACCTCTCTACCGAATCGACGAAACTAGCCCAAGCTGAACTCAGAAAGAATGCCACGGCGGATGCATTAACTGCACAAACTCATTCGACAGCTGATTCAACGAAATTAGCTCAAGCCGAACTTCGTAAGAAGGCTATGGCAAGCACGCTAACTGATCAAACTTATTCAGATGTTGATTCTGCACTGTTTGCTCAGACCGAACTGTGGAGGACGGAAACAGCTGCTGCTCTGAACGACCAAAAACAAGGGATGGGCGGTTCAATTAAAATAATCCAAACCGAACTCCGGAAGAAGGCAATTGTCGACGAGTTGAAGGCTCAAACTTATTCATCAAATGAGTCCTCGAAATTAGCTCAGATAGAACTCAGGAAGAAGGCCATGGCAAGTGCTCTATCTAAACAAACACAGATATCGGCCGATTCAGCGGCACTTGCTAGAGCCGAGAAAGTGGAAAAAGTATTAGAGAAATTGAGAAAAAATGAAACTATTTCTCAGGCTGATCTAAACAATCTATTCACAAGAGAGGAAAAGAAACGCCTCCTAGGTGAAATGAACTCCAAAACATTGGATTCCAATATTTTGGAGACAAAGCGACGCGCTCAAAGAAAAGAAGCATTATACCGAGATCTCAAAGATAAAGCTCTAAAACCAGGAACCATTGAAGAACACGCAAAGTCACGCCGTAAGGAAGAACTGGCACGCGCATTCCGAAATCAGTCCCTGCAATCTGACACTGTTCAACAAGCAACCCAAAATCGTCGCAAACGGGAATTGTATGAAGCCTTTAGGAGTAAAACGCTCAACAAAGAATTGTTAAGAACTATAGAAAGCGCTCAAGAAAGGGAACCTAGCCCACTCAAGGATATTACCAATATGGGTAGGTAAAAGTCGTAAACTACCCAGTAAAAAACGAGGAGTCTAAATAATGAACTAGTCATTTTCCAAAGTCACTATAGAACGATTTTTTCCACAAATTTAAAGAGAGTTTAAGAGAATAAATTGCTGTTTCCTAATTGACTTGTCAGCATTTTATAGAGTATGTGTATATGAGATATAGAATACATTTTTTTACTATTTTTATAATTGAAAGATTTGTTTTGATGCATACCGAATCCGGTTTATGGAAATGGCTATTTCGCCTAGGTTTTATTATTGTTTTTACACTTTCTTTGTCACGGGAAAATGCTTGGTCAGGCTGTTGCTTTAGCAAAGAAGCTGCTAATGATGAGGACGATCTCCTCCTCAAACGTTCCGCTAATCATGAAGTGCCAGTTTCTAAGGAGTATGGAGGTTTGGCTTCAGGTGGTGGGATAAACGGCGAAGTCGTTGTCAACTCTGAACTCCGAGAGGAAGAGGAGGATGGTGTTGAACATCGCTCTCCGAAGACGCCAAAAGCTACTTCAAACTCTAATGGTGGCGCTCTTATAGTAAGGAAAAGCCCTTGGAAATTAAGAAGACACTTAAATGCAGCTCCAGTGGATAAAGATGTTCTACAAACAGTCCAATCAACAACTTCGACCCATGTTTGTTCTGTTGATGAGGCTGTCAGAAAGGCAGGTTTTCAAGATGCTGAGCTGGAGTTTGATGAGATAGATGAAGTCTTAGATATTCTTACAGAATATAGAGACAGTACCAGAACAAAAGCTCTTGGTAGCGACGCAGATTATGATGATCCCCTTACGCTACAATTCAAAAGCCTTGTTGGAATGTACGATGCTATAATTGGCCATCTTGAGTCGTTGAAAAACGCTATGAATACAGAAGCAGATTCAGTCGCTGAAGAATTAGAGCATACAGCTTGCAACGTTTCCATCAAAATGGGCTTTAATCCGCATTCCGATGGTCAAAAGTTATTAATCCAAATTACCTACAAGCCCGGATATAACCCAGGGACGGACAGCGAGGGCACGTTTGTACAAGAGTTCACACGATTCATCTCCATTTTTAATCCCCTAGGCGCTATTGATGGATTAGGACACGATGACATTCGAAACCCGGAAGATTTTGGCAACGAAGAAGAGCTTCGCAACGCCTTAGCAATTGGTGATTATCGTCGCGTAGAGGAGGAAGATTGATCAAGGCTACCTACGAATCGAATACAAAATGGCACCACTCTCGCGTGTCCTCGAAAAAAGGATTTCAATAATACTTCTGAAGAATCAGGGAAATATCTAAAGAAACCGCGTTTAATATGTTAAATTCTTATGGAGAAATAAAATGAATAAAGTACGCATTTACCTTTCATATCTTATTATTAGTATGGCAGTGTATATTCCTGCAATCCAAAATGCCCTTGCAGATCCCCCCGAGTTTTGGGATACGAATTGGTGTCCTGAAGGATCGACTCTGCATCATACTCAACTTCTTCGCGTCAGCGGCTCATGGCTTAACAATGAGCGTGAAGCCTTAGATAGCGCACAAATCCGTTTGCAACGAATCGAAGGTTTGGAAGCCAGTTATTTTTCCTATGATCAGAGGGAGACTGCGCAACAGTTGAAAACTGACGTTGAACAATTCTCAACAAACCTAGAGGGCCTAAGAAGTAAAGTTCATCAGTTTGATGCCTCACTTGAAGGGCGTAAGAATGCTGCAACATTGCGCTTTTATGAGACTTTTAAGGAAACTGTGGATAGTTTTGCCACCCTTCCAGGAATTCTAAGTAAAAATGTCGCTACTGCTACCGCAGAATTAGGTGTTGATATGGATGCTCAGTATAAGCTGACGGAAAGATTTACTAGGGATGGGGAAATTCAATATAGATTCTCCTTCTCTAAAAAAGCAGATTCTTCGTCTGATGACGGCCCACAACAGACCTTTAGTTTGTTTGTCTCAACCTATATTGCTGAGAAAATGCCAAGATTGCTTGATGTTGGCTTTAACTCCAAAATTTGTGATCTTGAGACCGTTCCAGATGCCATAAGTACTCTTTTTGGAAAACTCTTGGATCCAAAGTTGCACGATGTAAGCGCGCCTCAGGAGGAAGAGGAGGAAGGAGAAGCAGAGCCAGCTGATACGCGTCATGTCGAGCAGGGCAAAAAAGAAGAGTCAGCTAATACGGGATCCTCAGAAGAGGAACAAGCCGCGCAAAGAAAAGCTGCTCTGAGGAAAAAGTTTGATAGTCAAAAAGTATAATTAACCAGCAATACCTGGAAATCTGTTTTAAACACACAAATTTCCAAAGCTTAAAATATTTCGGTAGGACAGCACTCGTTTGCTGTCTTACCAGCTAAATTTAATACTCTATGACAACTCACATTCTGAGAGTAGGATTTCAAATGAACAAAACATTCAAAGCCTTTTCCATTGCGGCAGTTTTGATGACAAGCCTCTCGGGCCATAATCTGTGGGCAAATGATGACTTGTTAGAGGGTATGAAACGAGCATCTGGTGTTAGAAGCGGAGGTTCAAAGAAGCTTCCGTTGTCAAACACGAGCTCGACTGTGTTACAAGAGACCGGAAGAGGTGCATCACTATTAAGAAAGAGTGTTCCCTATGTATTTGGAACAGTTTTAGCCTTTGGCACAGCGTATTGGTTGTGGAACCGTCTCGGAAAGAAGTCTGAGTCTGAGTCTGAGGAACAAAAGAAAGCACCAAAATTAGAAGAACTACGAAGAACAGGAAAACAAAGGGATGATGGGATAAACGACAACCACCTACTACATGAGGAACCTAGGAAAGAGGAGGAGGTAAAAGAAGAGGAGGTAGATAGACCTCCCTCTCCGAAGACGCCAAAAGCTACTTCAAACTCTAATGGTGGCGCTTTAGTAAGGAAAAGCCCTTGGAAATTAAGAAGGCTCTTAAATGCTGCTCCAGAGAATGAGAACGTTCTAGAAACAGTACAATCAACAACTTCGACCCATGTTTGTTCTGTTGATGAGGCTGTCAGAAAGGCAGGTTTTCAAGATGCTGAACTGGAATTTGATGAAATAGATGAAGTCTTAGAGATTCTTACAGAATATAGAGACAGTACCAGCACAAAAGCTCTTGGTAGCGACGCAGATCATACTGATCCCCTTACGCTACAATTCAAAAGCCTTGTTGGAATGTACGATGCTATAATTGGACATCTTGAGTCGTTGAAAAACGCTATGAATGCAGAAACAGATTCAGTCGCTGAAGAATTAGAGCATACAGCTTGCAACGTTTTCATCAAAATGGGCTTTAATCCGCATTCCGATGGTCAAAAGTTATTAATCCAAATTACCTATAAATCTGGATTTAACCCGGGGGAGGACAGCGAGGGCACGTTTGTACAAGAGTTCACACGATTCATCTCCATTTTTAATCCCCTCGGCGCCATTGATGGATTAGGACACGATGACATTCGCAAAGGGGGAGATTTTGCCAACGAAGGAGATATGAAGGACGCCTTAGCAATTGGTGGGGGTGGGCGTGAAAATGAAGATGATTGAGAAGGGGAATTAACCTCCCTGGTGACATAATCGTGTCTAAAGTACTCTAGCTGACGCAGCAACATGAGACATGCGTGATTGTCCCCCTTGGGGCAGGAAGTGAACCATCGTCAGAAACATCAGAGGCTTCACCTATTTCTGATGTTGTAGCACTAACCCTGTAACATCGAATGAAAACTTTCTGCCCGACAGTGGGTATCCACCAAGATCCAAATTACAAAGTAAACGTCTTTTATGCCTGAACCAATTTGGAACAACGCAAAATATAAGATATATCCCCCGGAAGCACCGCCAGTATCTCTATTCCCATAGAATTCAGCATAACTGATTGAAATATTCTTGCCGGCCTTTTTCCAAATTCTAACTTTGGATGGTGTATAACAGAAAATCGGACACGACGAGGATTAATGCCTATGCTGCCCTCTAAAAGCTCGACTCTGATATGAAATCAAATGTCAGAAAATTACTTTGCTCTTCCGATTCCTTTATTTCAACAATAATCTTGCCTCCTGACTGCTCGGAAAAAATAGATATTTCAGAATGCTTTAAATTTTTATTTATGTTCTGTAGAATACTCATGAAAAGTTGGCTTTTAGCGTCCGCTTTATCCCCACATTTATCACTAAATGTTGCATATAAGCTCCCTAATATTTCGGGCAATTCACTTTTCCCATACGACCGATCATTACGAAGCATGCTTCTTTGATCTGCTGTCAAAAACTCTTGATCAAACATATACGAAATTAGGCACTCTGAATCAGCAGATTGCAATGATATAGCTACTTTTCCAGTTTTACTATGAAGGTGTTCAGCCGGCACAACTTGTACGTGTGTGTGTGAAAACAAATTCGCACTGTGAGCTTCATCCGCATAATGGACAATATCCGAACAACAATAGGGTAACAAATTTTCATTTGGGACATGTATTGGCTTTTCTTCTGGGACTGTTTGAATTTCAAGTTCATTTTTAGAATGGGAAATTGAGTTCAAGCTACTATTCGCTGAAACACTTGTCCCTAACGATAAGTTTAATATATTTTCATCATTTAATTCTGAGGAATCAAGTGAATTACCTCGTGATTTCGAAATTTTATTTTTCAAATATATTGCAATTGCGACAAGTCCAACACCGATAACTATTGGAAATACATATTTCCTTGATGGCTTGTTCCATAATTTAGCTGACCAATCTTTCAAACGCTCAAAATTTAATAGCACTTTGGACAATCCTGTTGCTAAGTATAGCTTCAACAGGCTACGAGAATCCTCTCTTTCAGGTCCATTTGCAGTATTTTGTATCCCATTGTATACTTTCGTCCTTCTGGGAAACGAAGAACTTCTATAAGTTTCGTCATCATTGTTGGCCAATGACAACGATGTTATAAAACAAATAAAAATTAAAACTGGTAAATAAAATGTAATATTTCTTAAAAAACTCATTTGTTGCAAACCATCTAATTTGAAATAAAACGCTCTGTATAGAACATTCAAATAAAAAGTATAATTAATATTTTCTTTTTCATTTGACCAAACAGTAAACGGAAAAAATATTCTTTACAGACACTCCCAACTCACCTCCATATGGGCAAGAGAGATACTACTAAAACTCTCTCTTAGTTCTCTCAATCCATAGCAAAGTCCCTATCGTGAATAGCGTTTGCTCTTTAGAACAGTTATTTGCAAGCAGCAAAACAACATCACCTCTCCGTCAATCTTTTCACCAAAGCTGTCTTTGCAAGCTTATTGATAGGACTAATATTCTCTTTCATGATATCAGAATCACTATTCTCTCCGACTTTCTGTTTTTCTTGAAGGAGCTTATACCTGTTCTGGAGCAATCTGAGGCGTACCACGTGACTCTCATGAATATTAATCTCTAAGTATTGGCAATGGTTTCTTTTATTATCTTTCAATATAAAAAAGACACTGCTCCCTTCTTCTTCGGCTCTAACCTCACAGATAGAGTCTTTCAGTGAAACCCCTATAAATCTCAGAAGCTTCACAAAGTTACTCTGATCTTTCTCACTAACATCTTCTAATCCGGCATATGCAGCAGTTAATGACATTAAAGCCAGATTAACGGCAGAGCGCCCACTCTCACTTCGTACCTCATTATCCCGTCTCAGCATTCTACGCACACGAGTATCAAGATAATCCTGACCGAAAAACAACATCAGATCAAATCGCTCAGTGGGAAATTCAAGTAGTCCTAATTGCTCTCTTTCTCTATCAACATGTTTCCGAAGAATATTTTCAGGTTTAAAGTAATCTAACTCGTTGTTTAGTTGTAATTTATTTGCAAGAATAGAAGCAGGGCCACTTTGACAAAGTATTGTTAGAGGGGACATATCTTCTCTTTGAGGGGAGGTGTTAGTACAAGTTCGTATGCTCCCAGCAGTAAGTTCTTCATTCACCTGATTTACTGTGACGCGATAACGAGACAACTGAATTTTTTCATCGAAACCAGACACCTCCGATGTCGACTTCGTATTCCCCCCACCTGCAAAAGCGCTATTCTCATAAATAATAAGATTTATAAAAAACAAAACCAAAAATACAGTGTATTTACTTGCCATAACTACCTTCTCCTCAACATTTTATGATCTCTTTCCCCCAAAAATTCGTCTTCCTATACGCGCAAACAAACCTTCCTTCTTAGGAGTTTCAACAAATTGATCTGCATACTCGTTTGCATTTGGATGTAAGCCGGGGTTTGTGCCAAATTCATTCGCATACTTTTTTGCATCTGGATGCAACCCGGAGTTTGTGCCAAATTTACCCGCATACTTTTTTGCATCTGGATGAAGTTGCGGTTTATTGTCAAACGGCTTTACAACCTCCCCATTATTCAGTGGGTATTTTTGAGGAGAAGAAGTATTCTCTTTATTAGCAACCCCTTCCTCATTCTGACTAGAACTTAGCGCTGACCTATCTTCAGTACTTTCTTCATTTGCAGGCATCTCCACAGAACTAGAAAGTTCTGTGAGCACAGGCTCATCGGTATCACTTTCCTCGAATAAATGGGCAAACTCATCTGCTCTCTGATGTAAGCTGGCAACTTTGATTCTCTCTTTTTTGGCAACCTCTTCCTCATTCTGGCTAGAAGTGGGCACTGACCTCTCTTTAGTACTTTCCTCATTTACAGACGAATCCAGAGAATTGGAGAGTTCTGTGAGCACAGGCCCATCGGTATCACTTTCCTCGAATAAATGGGCAAAATCACCTGCTCTCGGGTGTAAGCTGGCAACTTTGATTCTCTCTTTTTTGGCAACCCCTTCCTCATTCTGACTAGAACTTAGCGCTGACCTATCTTTAGTACTTTCTTCATTTACAGATAGTTCCACAGAACCAGAGAGTTCTGTGAGCACAGGTCCATCGGTATCACTTTCCTCGAATAAATGGGCAAAATCACCTGCTCTAGGATGTAAGTTTTGGCTAGGAATCAAAACTTTCTCAATTAAACTTTCCTCTTCATTACCTTGAATCCCTAATACAGTCGTAGGTTGCCTTGAACTGTCAGAATTTGTCACTAAAGGTGGGAAGTTTTCATTTTTTTCTTTGGGTTCAACATTTGCGACTGTCCACTTCGTTACTCCCTTACTTGAAGAGCGTTCTAATATTTCAATTCCCTTATGTTTCAACTGGAAGTCTTTTAAGCCAAGCTCATGAGGATTGGTAATTTCAACAACACCATTTTTGTGCTCATCTAATAGTGATGAAATACCTTCTAATGCTCGATCTCGAGAAATCAAAAATGAATTTTTACGCTCCGTAAACTTCTTTTGGTCTATTTCAGAATCGGCCGAATGTCCTAAACGTATCATCATCTCAGGCTCTACCAAGTTTTCATAGTTATTATGAATCTCGTGCGCACTGACAAATTCAACATCTGTTAAGCTGTCATCAAGACTGGTGGAATGATTTAAATTACCACTATAGACCACGAGTTCATTCGCAGGTGGAACTATGGTTGGACTCTCTTTATCAGATCGATCGGCTAGAGTCTGACGAGCTCTTACCTTTTCCCGCCACTGCTTCTGAACCGCAATAGCCGCTTTCTTCAGTTCCAACTGTCGCTTCCGGGCCAAATAACCACGTACCAACGACTGAGCCGTCACTATGCTTGAGCGGTCGGCTCGAGTCTGACGAGCTCTTACCTTTTTGCGCCACTGATTCTGAATCGTGATAGCCGCTTTCTTCAGCTTTGCTGCTTCCTTGCGTCCTTCGTAATCACGGAAAACTCTCTGGATTGTTGATGCAGCACCTGTCTCTGCCTTTAGCTTCGAAGCTGCTGTCTTTCCTCTCCATAGCTTCTGCCCCAGGACAACCGCTTTCTTCAGTTCCGACTGTCGCTTCCGGGCCAAATAACCACGTGCCAACGACTGAACCGTCACTATGCTTGAGCGATCGGCTCGAATCTGACGAGCTCTTACCTTTTCTCTCCACAGCTTCTGCCCTAAAATAACCGCTTTCTTCAGTTCCGATTGTTGCTTCCGAATCAAATACCCGCGCGCAAACGATTGTGCTGTCACTATATCGGATCGGTCGGACTTATAAGCCCGTTCTGCTAGCTTCCCTCTCCACAGCTGCTGTCCTACGACAACCGCTTTCTTCAGTTCTGATTGTTGCTTCCGAATCAAATACCCGCGCGCAAACGATTGTGCTGTCACTATATCGGATCGGTCGGCCTTATAAGCCCGCTCTGCTAGCTTCCCTCTCCACAGATTCTGACCTAGGACAACCGCCTTCTTCAAATCTGATTGTTGTTTTTGATCCTTCCGGGTCAAATACCCTCGCGCCAACGACTGAACCTTCACTATATCGGATCGATCGGACTTATAAGCCCGCTCTGCTAGCTTCCTTCTCCACAGCTTTTGTCCCAGGACAACTGCTTTCTTTAGTTCCGATTGTTGCTTCCTAATCAAATACCCTCGCGTCAGCGACTGAACCGTTACAACATCGGAGCTGTCAGCTCGAGTCTGACGAGCTTTTACCTTTTCGCGCCACAGATTCTGTCCTAGGACAACTGCTTCCTTTAGTTCCGATTGATGCTTCCGGGCCAAATTCCCTCGTGTCAATGATTGAACCGTCACAATATCGGATCGGTCGGCCTGATAGGCTCGCTCCGCTACTCTTCCTCGCCATAGCTTCTGTCCTAGAACAACCGCCTTCTTCAAATCCAATTGTTGCTTCTGATGCTTCCGGGCCAAATTCCCTCGAGTCAACGATTGAACCGTCACAATATCTGATCGGTCGGACTTATAAGCCCGCTCGGCTAGCTTCCCTCTCCATAGCTTCTGCCCTAGAACAACCGCCTTCTTCAAATCCGATTGTTGCTTCTGATGCTTCCGAGCCAAATTCCCTCGTGTCAACGATTGAACCGTCACTATATCGGATCGGTCGGCCTGATAGGCTCGCTCGGCTAGCTTCCCTCTCCATAGCTTCTGTCCTAGAACAACCGCCTTCTTCAAATCCAATTGTTGCTTCTGATGCTTCCGGGCCAAATTCCCTCGTGTCAACGATTGAACCGTCACAATATCTGATCGGTCGGCCTGATAGGCTCGCTCGGCTAGCTTCCCTCTCCATAGCTTCTGCCCTAGAACAACCGCCTTCTTCAAATCCAATTGTTGCTTCTGATGCTTCCGGCTCAGATACCCTCGTGTCAACGATTGAACCGTCACAATATCTGATCGGTCGGCCTGATAGGCTCGCTCGGCTAGCTTCCCACGCCACAGCTTATGTCCTAGAACAACCGCCTTCTTCAAATCCGATTGTTGTTTCTGATGCTTTCGGCTCAGATACCCTCGCGCCACCGACTGAACCTTCACAACACCATCTAAAGGCTGGGACCCTCCATGCTCCTTCGTTTCCTGGCTTGAAGAAAGTTCTGCACTCATCGAACTTGTACTAACTGAAGGCGAAACCGAAACCACTAGTGTTGTTTCTTGAACCTCGGTTTTGGTTACAGACTCCCTCACAACAGAATTAGCATTAATTTGACGTGTATTATCCGAAGAAAATTCCTCAAATTTCTTGACTAAATCAGCAGCTGAAATGGGAGAATTGTGCACTTTCTGTTGCTCATCCTGTTTCACTCTCTCAAATTCCGAGTGCAAATCTCGCCTCGATCTAACTGAGCTGTTTTGAGGGGGAATAGATGGTTCACGACCGAAACGAGCTGAGGAATTAGACTTGCTAGGTGACGTTAATTCCCTTTGAGAAAGCAAAAGTTTCCTTTCTGGCGACATAGTAGCCTCGTCATCCCGATGAGCATAATCTTCCCTCCACCTCCATATTTTCCATAGATGCTGAACACTTTCATTCTCACGTTTTGACTTCGCCTTATCATGTCTAATTCCTATAATTCTTTTCTTGATATCTCGGGCTGAAACTCTTTTCTGTTCCTGAACATCAAAAACTGCTGAAACCTTTGGCATTTTTTTCAACAGTGCCCTCTGAATCTGTGGATCTTGCAGATTATAAACTCCAACCAAGGAGGAGTTTGTATGAGCAGCACCTTCTTCAATGGAAACATCTTCAATCGGAACAGTAGGAATCAACTTATCAACCAAAACCTCCCTATCAACCGCCTGCTCCACAATGTCGATGTCTCGGACAACTGGACGCAACATTAGTTTCTCGACATCTGTAAGCTTGTGGGCCTTGTCCACATCATAGAGTGGAACCGTCAATCTGACGCCAGCAAAGTAAGTGTTCTTTCGAATATTATCACGCTGAGCCTGGCCCTCGAGGGCGAGATACTTGTTTATATCGTAGGTGACACGTATACGGCCCCCTCGAATGGTCGGCGCGCCGCTTGCCCTGAAATAGTAGGCCGCGCCATATACACGGAGGCCCTTCAAGACTTGGTAGCCCAACTCGAGATCTAGGCCCCCCATGGGAATATCAACTTTCTCCATCTGAAGGTTTTCTTCATGGAGAACCGTGCCTCCCTCAAACCGATCTCTCCCCGTTGGAACAGGTTTTTCCACCCTGATCAGTTTCTTCGAGGATACTGGCAGATAAACGTTGGCACGCGCTTCCCAAGTGGTACTGAGAGCCTCGGCCCCCACGGTCACTTGGTTGAATATGTTGTTAAAACGCGTTTCTCGGTGGTCAAAAAATCCATACCCACCATAGACCCACTCGCCCACAATGCGACGATACCCGAGGCCATAGTTTCCTTCCGCATTGTTCCGCGAATCCTTCATAAAACGGAAATCGGCAAATAACATGGATCGATCATTCTGAAATACCGGCCCCATAAGACCTATCTGCCCTATGTTACGCTGGCTTCCCGCCTTTAAATCTAAAAAGGACTGAGCCGCCCACTTGGGCCCCTTAGGCAAGGATTTTGCATCGGGTATAATAGCCGCACCCGCGTATGCAAAATCTGCGAAAAATAAATAGGTGCTAATTAATGCTGAACTCGCTAAGAGCCTAGCTCTATGCTTAGACGAACTAGCCATGAATACCTTCCTAATTCCAATACCGGTTCTTCGATCCGGCTTCTCAATCTAAATCTCTTTCTAAATCACTCTCTAAATCTCAATCTAAAAAATTTCTCTTCTCAATCTACTTCCTACCGCCAACTTATTCCCAAAAGGATAAATATCAAGGGTTTTCTTAAAGTTTTAGTTATTACTCCGGCTAGCAAACAGTTAGCTTTCTAAATTAGAATTTCCTTGAGAGATGCTAGTTTCGTCACAAACATTCGACAACTGTTTTACTTCCGGAGTAATAAATAACTTTAAATATATAAGTGTTTTGCATCTGTATAGTTTGTTTGGATTTGTTTGCGGGCTTGTTTTCTGTAAATGGTTTGTTGATTTTTAGCAGTAAATGTGGGATTTAGAGTTTGAATGAATTTCTCTTGGATCCCGCGCTCATCCGTCTTTGCTTCCGCCTTCGCTACGCTATGGCGGACAGGCCGCTACGACGTGATGAGTTCTTACTTCTCATACGCCTACGGCTTGCCCATAATTCCTAATGGCCGGGAAGACGGTTTTGGATGTAGATCACGAGTGGCATGGCTTCTGGAGGTCACTACAAGTCACCACGGGCATCTTCCAAATGCCGTTCGCTCCAAACGTTTTCGAATAGCTAAATTCAAGCACCCCTACCCACTAATCTAGCTCTACGCTTAAGTCGCGCTCTTCAATAGCTTTTGAAGTTGGGGATAAAGTAAGGGAGGCGCCGCCAAGATGCTCTTACAGGCTAAAACATCTTTGCCGCCATCGATTTCAGTGACATATCCACCGGCCTCTTGGACCAAAAGGATCCCTGCTGCCACGTCCCAAGGGCACAGGTCACGTTCCCAATAACCTTCAAACTTGCCAGCTGCCACATAAGCAAGGTCCAATGCTGCGGCCCCTAGGCGGCGCACACCGGCAATTTCACCCATCATCACCTGCAGCTCTTTTACAAAGGCTTCCCGATCGCCATGGCCGGAAAAAGGAATCCCCGTCGCCAGCATGCTTTCCGTCAAATCAGTCCGGCCAGAAACACGCAATCGACGGTTGTTTACAAAGGCACCCATTCCTTTTTCTGCACAAAACATTTCATCGCGCAGTGGATCGTATATAACGCCAGCAATTATTTCTCCGGCTTGCTCTAGGGCGATGGAGATACAAAAATGGGGAATGCTGTGGAGAAAGTTTGACGTTCCATCTAGAGGATCAATAATCCAACGGAATTCTTCGTCAGTCCCTTTGGTCTCTCCGGACTCTTCTGTCAAAAAACTATAGCCCGGGCGGGCGAAAGACAGCTCTTCCCTTAATATTTTATCGGAACGCAAATCAGCCGTAGAAACAAAGTCTGCCGGCCCCTTGCGCGATACTTGGAGATTCTCAACTTCGCCAAAATCGCGGATCAATCCACGGCCAGCTTTTAAGGCGGCCCGTGTCATGACCAACAGATTGGCAGACCTACCCCCATGACGACTATCTGAAGTACGAGTTACCATTCCTAGTCCTTTGCCCTCTCAACATAAGTTGCATCAGCCGTATTAACGACAATTTTAGTGCCTGCTTCAATGTGAGGGGGCACCAATACACGAACGCCATTCTCTAACTTGGCAGGCTTATAAGATGATGAGGCCGTTTGCCCTTTTACAACCGCGTCAGCCTCGACAATATTCATGGCCACGGTATCAGGTAATTGCATGCCTATGGTTTCACCTTCGTGGCTTATGATGGATACCATCATCCCTTCTTGCAAAAACGCCGCAGACTGATCGCCCACCATGGATGCCGGTAAGGTTACCTGATCATAATTCTCAGTATTCATGAACGTATAGATCTCTCCATCGTCAAATAGATACTGGTGTTCCCGTTCATCCAACCGCACCCGCTCAACAGACCCACTGGAACGAAATCGTTCGTTGAGCTTTGTGCCATCCCGAATGTCCTTGAGCTCCACCTGAAGATAAGCACCGCCTTTTCCAGGCTGAGTATGCTGGGTTTTTACGGCAACCCATAAGCGTTTCTTATGCTCAATGACGTTTCCCGGCCGAATGGCATTTCCATTAATTTTCATAGGTTTATTACGCGTCCTTTCCTTTGTATATGCGAACCATGCCCTTCAGCAATGCCAGAGTTTCGTCCCGGGGCCTTTGAAAACAGTTACGCCCAATAATTGATCCGGATCCCCCTCCATCTCGAATGGCACGAGCATCATCAAAGACGGCTTCTTCATCCTTGGCTTCCCCTCCAGAAAAGATCACCAAACGGCGGCCATCAAAACAACTTTTCACCACATGGGCCACGCGATCCCGGAGAGCCCCAGCCGCCACATTTTCCTCGTAAGCAAAACGCGCCGCCTCACTTTCAATGTGTTCCGATGGCAGTTTGACCTTAATGATATGGGCACCCAGCAAAGCAGCCATATGAGCCCCATAGGCAACGGTATCTAAGCCCGTTTCTCCTGCCTTAGACATATGCCCCCTCGGGTAAGACCAAATGATGACAGCCAAACCACACGCTTTGGCCTCTTGCGCCAATGCCTGAATCTCTTCATACAACTCATATGTCTGGTCAACGCCCGGATAAATGGTAAACCCAATAGCTGAGCAACCCAATCGCAAAGCATCCTCAACGGTTCCTGTAATGGCTTGATCTGAGGCTTCGTTTCCGGGGACCAAGCTATTGCCACTGTTCACCTTAAGAATAAGCGGAATCTCTCCTGCAAAAGTCGACGCACCTGCTTCTAACAGCCCAAGCGGAGCCGCAAATGCAGACAATCCCCCATCGATTGCCAATTGAAAATGATAGTGTGGATCATAGGACCCTTCATTCATGGAAAAACTGCGGCCGGGGCCATGTTCAAACCCCTGATCCACAGGATAAATAATCAGCTTGCCCGTTCCCCCTAAATGCCCATGGGATAGGATGCGTGCTAAATTTGATTTAGTTCCGGGACAGTCACTTTCATAGTGAGTCAGGATTTTTTTTGTTGTTTCTGTCATGAATGTCATCATCTGTCCCTTTTGATAGACGCGTGCCCCTTCCTTAATAGAGGTCTTGCGTCCTTTTTGCAATGAAAAGGTGAAACAGACATGAACGCCAAGTGTTTTTGTAATGACCGATTAAAAGCATATGCAGATTTACAAACCTATTGCCCAGATCTTAACGCTTTGACAAAGCTTGCAAGCCCTCTCTGGCGCGTCCTCTTTAAACGCTCGGCATGAAGGATGGCCCGCACCTCTTCTACACTCGCATTCAGGTCATTGTTAACGATGACATAGTCATATTCCGCCCAGTGGCTCATCTCGTCCGAAGCTTGGGCCATGCGCTGAGCAACCACTTCATCGGAATCTTGGGCACGATTCTTAAGGCGCACCTCCAGCTCGCCTGTAGATGGCGGCAACACAAAGACAGAAACCAGATCCCCTCGAGATTGCTGGGCAATTTGCTGTGTCCCCTGCCAATCAATATCAAAAAGAACATCGATTCCTTTCTCTAGGGACTCATCCACGAGAGCCTTGGGTGTTCCATAATAGTGGCCAAATACTTTGGCGTATTCTAGGAAAGCCCCATCGGCAATCATATGGTTGAACTCTTCTAATGTGGAAAAATGATAGTCGACCCCAACTGTTTCTCCCGGACGCCTTTCGCGGGTAGTTGCCGACACAGACAAAACGAGGCGCTTTTCTGATTCCAATAACTTCTTAGAAATAGAGCTCTTTCCCGCTCCAGATGGAGACGCCAATACCAGCATCATTCCCCGTCTCGGGATATCGCCTTGATAGGAATGACTCACTGTTGTCCTTCCATTCTTTGAGGTTGGTCCGGCTGTGCTTGGTCACGCTCTTGCTTTATTTTTTGTGCTTTGGCCGTTTCCTGTTGGCGCAACGCTTGTCGATTTTTCCACTTCTTTACCTGAAATCGGTTATTTTTATGCTCATTCAATGTCTGAGCAAAAACATGCCCCCCACGCCCGTTTGCCACAAAATAGAGCTCTTTTGTCTCCATGGGTTGGGTAACAGCCTCAATGGAAGCATAGCCGGGGTTCGAAATAGGCGTCGGTGGCAATCCCTTATTCTTGTATGTATTGTAGGGACCAGCAACCTGTAAGTCCTTTTCCGTCAAGAGACGATCCAACGGATGCTTACCTTGTGTTAACTGATATACGACCGTCGGATCGGCTTGCAAGGGCATCCCGCGACTCAGCCGGTTCAGAAAGACAGCAGCGACACGTGCCCTTTCAGCATCTTGAGGTGTTTCCAATTCGACAATAGAAGCCAATATTAACACTTCTTCGGGCGATTTTAGGGGAAGATTTTCTTTTCTCGCTGCCCACAAAGTGGACAAGATCCGCTCCATAGCTTCTTCCATCCGATGGATCAAAGTTTCACGCGCATCTCCGTGGGAATAATAATAAGTATCTGGTAAAAGAGCCCCTTCTTTTGGCATTTGGGCCACGTCACCATTCAGGCCCACTGCCTTTGTGACAAGATCAATAACGTGATAGCTGCTAAGGCCTTCTGGAATGGTCAATGTCCGATAGGATATCTTTCCATCATCCATCAAGTTAAGAATCTGCCGAAGGGTGACATGGGCGGGAAATGTATATTCGCCCGCCTTTAAATTATATCCCAAGAGGCGTGCCATGGCCTTGAAAATAAAAGCCCGTCTAATCACGTCTTCCTTGCGTAACTGCTTGGCCACACTCCGAATGCTAGAGCCTTTTTCAATCAAGACCGTCATAGGACGTTCTGAAGGCCCCTCGCGCACAAGCCCATACCAAACGCCCCCGACTCCTAAGAGTAAGAACGTTATAACGCCGAGAAGAATTACTATCCCGCGCATGTAATAGGGGCTCCAAGTGGCTTAAGAATGGGTACCGAAAATAAGTGAAGCATTTGTTCCTCCAAACCCAAATGAGTTGGACATTACTACCTTCATGGGCTTTTCTTTTGCTTTATTTGGGACAAGATCGAGACCTTCAGCCTCTTCTAACTGTTCATGCAAATTCAGTGTCGGTGGCATAATCCCTGAATTTAGGGCCTTTGTTGTAAAGATTGCTTCTACTCCCCCTGCAGCCCCTAAGAGATGACCTATGGCCGATTTCGTAGAGGACATGGCAGCCTTCGGCTTATCCCCAAACAGTCTCTTTACGGCGCGCACTTCAACAGCATCTCCCAAGGGGGTCGATGTTCCATGGGCGTTAATATAGTCTATAGCATCAGGAGAAAGATTGGCGGTCCTTAAGGCTCCTTGCATTGCACGATAAGCCCCTGAGCCATCTTCTGCGGGTGCCGTTATATGATGGGCATCACCTGAAAGACCATATCCTAGGATTTCGGCATAAATCTTAGCGCCACGTGCTTTGGCATGTTCAAGCTCTTCCAACACAAGAATACCGGCTCCCTCGCCCATAACAAATCCATCGCGACCTTGATCCCAAGGACGGGAAGCTTCTTGGGGGGTATCGTTATACTGTGTTGATAGAGCACGCGCACTGGCAAAACCTGAAATCCCAATCCGACAAACGGCTGCCTCGGCCCCACCAGCGATCATAACATCTGCATCGCCAAATTGAATCAGGCGACTGGCATCTCCAATCGCGTGACTCCCAGCGGCACATGCCGTTACGGTGGCATTGTTCGGCCCTCTAAAGCCGTGACGAATAGACACGTGACCAGCAGCTAAATTAACAAGAGTGGAGGGAATAAAGAAAGGGCTCACACGCCGAGGACCTTGGGTATTCAGGGCCACCGAATTGTCATATATGCCTGGCAAGCCTCCGATACCTGAGCCAATAACAACACCTGTTCGATCTTGGGATTCTTCATCCTGGGGATTCCACCCAGCATCTTCTACAGCCTCTTTTGCCGCCATCAATGCATAAAGAATAAAGTCACAGATTTTTCGCTGTTCTTTAGGGGGAACATGGCTATCAGCATTCAGATTTCCAGGAGCATCTCCTCGGGGAACTTGGCCCGCGATCCTTGTCTTTAGATCAGAGACATCAAATGACTCTATCTCTTTGATTCCGGACTCACCTTTGAGAATACGATCCCACACATGCTGAACCCCACATCCCAGGGGACTCACCATTCCAAGACCGGTCACAACAACACGTCGCATTTTCAAAGTCCTCTTAATGGTTTACGCAAGAACACCAAAATCTCTTAGGAGCCGAGCCCTTAAGAGAGTCTCTTAAAAATAGAGCTTTGGACAAACAAGCGCAAAACGCTAATTGCACGCTAGGCAGCTTGCTTTTCAATATAGCCGATGGCGTCTTGAACCGTCAGAATTTTCTCTGCAGCTTCATCTGGAATCTCACAACCAAACTCTTCTTCAAAAGCCATTACAAGTTCTACAGTATCAAGGCTATCTGCACCTAGATCGTCCACAAAGCTTGCATTGGTTGTAACCTTTGATTCTTCAACACCAAGGTGTTCAACAACAATCTTTTTAACGCGATCCGCTATATCAGTCATAGAGTATTCCTTCTATTCGGTAATATAATAATTTTCATTACATTCTTATGGCCTGGCAAAACTTCTTTGTAAAGAGTTTTATGGTAACTTTTCTAAAAAAGGGCCTCCTATTAGATCATGGCCATCCCGCCATTAACATGTAGAGTTTGACCTGTAACATACTTTGCTTCATCGCTGGCCAAAAAGGTTGCCGCAGTAGCTATATCTTTAGGGTCTCCAATGCGCCCCATGGGGATAGACGCCAAGATTCCTTCTTTTTGACCATCAGACAAAACACTCGTCATCGGAGACTCAATGAAGCCCGGCGCAATACAGTTCACCGTTATACCACGACTTGCAACTTCTGATGCTAAAGCTTTGGTCATGCCAATCATGCCCGCTTTTGTTGCCGCATAGTTGGATTGGCCAGGATTTCCAGTCACCCCCACCACAGAAGTAATGCCTATAATAC
The DNA here is from genome assembly GCA_018662925.1 of Alphaproteobacteria bacterium. Lineage (NCBI taxonomy): Bacteria > Pseudomonadati > Pseudomonadota > Alphaproteobacteria > Alphaproteobacteria bacterium. The sequence continues at coordinate 22,418 of JABJFC010000045.1, forward strand.
GCCCAAATCGATTTTTCATCATCGATCGGAGACAGGCACGCGAAAGGCGAAAAGCTGCCGTCAAATTCACATTCAAAACCGTTTCCCAGTCTTCATCTTTCATGCGCATCATGAGGCCATCTCTTGTAAGACCAGCATTATTGACCAAAACGTCAAGGCCTCCCATGGCTTTTTCAGCACTGGGGATCAAAGCCTCAGTTGACTCAGAATCGGAAAGATTACAGGTGACAATGTTTACACGCTCTTTCAACTCATTGGCCAAGGACTCAAGAGCCTCTTTTCGAGTCCCAGACAGAGTCACATGGGCACCCTGTTCATGAAGGGCTGTTGCAATAGCGCGTCCAATGGCGCCTGAGGCCCCCGTCACGAGAGCTTTCTTATTTTCTAACCGAAACATACTTCTTCTCCTTAATAATTACGCCGACTTCAGAAACGATTCTATTTGTTCAACTGAATTAATAGTAATTCTATTCATGTCGGGACAAATCCGTTTGTTGAGCCCTGTTAAGACATTCCCTGAGCCTACTTCAATGACCGTATCTACGCCCAGCTCTGCCATCTTCAAGACACTTTCCCGCCACCGAACCATGTGGGTGATTTGCTCCACGAGAAGGCTGGGAATCTGATCCGCTTTTTGAACATCCGCCGCCGTAACATTGCTGATCAAGGGCACAACTGGATCGACACATGTAACGGTTTTAAATTCCTGTTCCATAGCTTGGGCCGCTGGCGCCATCAAAGGGCAATGAAAGGGCGCACTAACTGGCAACAAAAGGCTGCGCTTGCTGCCCCGACCGGTTGCAGCTTTAATGGCGCGATCAATGGCATCCTTATGTCCACTAAGCACCGTTTGACCAGGACAGTTGTCATTGGCCAAGACACAGACCTCTTCCTGGGCCACGTCCTTGGAGATATCAGTCACATCGGAAAGATCTAGCCCAAGCACGGCAGCCATGGCACCCTGTCCAACGGGAACGGCCTCTTGCATGGCCTTTCCACGTGCCCGCAACAAACGAGCCGTATCAGCAATGGTAAAACTTTTGGCCGCAGCCAAGGCTGAATATTCCCCTAAAGAGTGTCCTGCCACGTAAGAGGCTTTCTCTTGAAGGTTCAAGCCGCCTTCTTTCTCCAAAACCCTTAAGATGGCCAAACTGACGGCCATCAAAGCCGGCTGCGCATTTTCTGTCAGGGTCAGAGTCTCTCCGGGCCCTTCAAAAATAAGCTTGCTCAAGTTTTGGTGGAGGGCATCATCTACTTCTTGGAACACGTCCCGTGCAACGGAAAAAGCTTCATAGACATCTTTTCCCATCCCAACGGCCTGAGAACCTTGTCCAGGAAACAAAAAAGCTTGTGACATTGTAAAACTCTCATCAACTATAAAATATCGCCTTATGTGATAGCGTATTTTAAAGAAGTGTCAAGTAAAGAAGCCTATAACGACCTAGAAAGACTATTCGTTAGGAGCGGGTTCTGCTTTTCGCGAAGGCTTGTAGGAAGGGCTTTCCTTGTGCATCTGGGACTCGTGGGCTATCCAGCGCTGGAGTTGATTAACAAGATTTTTAGGCCTTTCTATTCTAATATCCATGGGCATAAGACCTGGCCCTTTTGTAAACAAATGATTAGCTAAAAAATGCATCTTATCCATCAAACAGCTTCGAATTTTCCCCTGCCCCGATTTAGTGTCCTCATTGTAGCAAGACTTCACCCTGTGAGACCAACGTGAGGTTCCATTTAATCTTTTTGGAGCTCTGCCCCCTGAAATCGTCAGACCTCGAACCAAAGAATGTACATGACCCTTAAGACATTCTTCAATTTTTGAGACATCCTTCATACAGCTGCTTACATCTTCAGTCCATTCACTATAATTATCCGCCAAATCGGCCTTGCCACTGAAAGCAATCAAACTCATTACCAAACTGCTCAAAAAAACCCTGTTAATACCACTCATTAGAACCTTCGCCTCATTGTTTCTGCTCGTTCTTGATTCCATTCTACTTCATCTCCCCGCCCACTTCTAGTCTCCTGAAAGTTCATGCTGTAGAATGAAGGTATTAGATCTTCCCCTGTATCCCCCTTCGAAAAAAACCCCAAAAACGAACTTTTCTGCGAATTACTGCTTGATTTACTCTGGTGTTCGTGCAATAAATCTTGCAAATCTTTACATATGCATGAGTGGTTCATGTCTCCTTGCCGGGGTGACCCGGCTAGACAAGCTGAAAAGCTTTTATGTCAATTAGCCGAAAGGAGTACTTTATAATGGCTCTCTATGAGCACGTACTTATTACACGTCAAGATCTGACAAAAAGTCAGACCGAGACTCTTGAAAAGAAATTCGTGGACATCCTGACCGAGAATGGTGGGACTGTCAAAAAAACCGAATATTGGGGGCTAAAACAATTAGCCTATCGCATCAAAAAAAATCGCAAAGGGCATTATCACTTTTTCAATATTGATACCCCTTCAGCCGCTCTCGTGGAAATGGAGCGTGTCATGCGGTTGAATGAAGATGTTCTTAGATACCTTAGCATCAAAGTTGACAAACTAGACGATGAACCCTCTATCATGATGCGAGAACGCTCTCATGAAGAAGGATCTTTCAATCGGGAACGGTCGTTTGATTCCAATAGAGAAAGCCGTCACTCGGACGCGAAAGGCGACGATAACAGATTTTCTGGAAAAGAAGACGCTGGAGATAAGCCAACTGAAGAACCCTCTTCAAAAGCCACATCCAACGATGATGACCAATAATTGAAAATTTAATTTAGTTTGTAAAGACACCTAAGGAAATAGCTATGAAGAGAACCCCAAGCGGTCCCAGGACAAGAGTTGAAAGGCCGCAAATTTCTATTGAAAACGTACCAGCACAATTTACCGCTGCACGCGCAGGAGTACGACGCCCCTTTTTCCGTCGTCAAAAGTCTTGCCCCTTTTCTGGACCTAAAGCTCCGACAATTGACTATAAAAACACCCGGCTTCTGTACCGATACATTTCAGAACGTGGAAAAATTATACCAAGTCGAATCACCGCTGTTTCAGTAAAAAAGCAGCGTGAGCTCTCCAATGCTATCAAGAGAGCGCGCTACTTGGCCCTTTTGCCCTACGTGGCACAATAGTTCCGTGTTCCCTTTCCATGCCTGAAAGGGAAACTCACATGGCCAATAAGACGACAGCCCCAACTCAAAATCTAGTTATTGCCGCTGGAGGGGGGCTTTTGAGCCTCGCGTTAGGGGCTCCCTACATCATACTTTTCATGTATTTTGCCCAGCTCCCCCTCTATTTAGTTGGACTTAGCCTGGGCCCAAGAGAAGGGATCATAGCCTGTCTGGTTGCCTTTTTAGGTTCTCTCTTTGTTTTTGGCATCCCCGAATCAGTTTTATACATTACCTTCCAGATACTTCCTGTCTTCTTGATTGTAAAAGGCTTTCTGACGCAGCAAAAAGATTCTTCTGGAAAACTGGGCTGGCCCACAATTGGATCGACCCTAACCGCTCTCATCCTAATAGGAAACCTGTTGCTTATCGGTGCTGACTTATGGTTTGCAACCCTAGCAACTGGCCTCGAGACCTATATCGCAAGCATCGTTGAAAAGACCACCGCGCTCATTCCAACACCCCTTCCGGAAGGAACTATCTCGCTTTTAATCGCTTTCATACCCGGCCTTGTCATCGTGTCATGGCTTTGGATGTCAATCATCAACACCCTTCTTGCCCAGTCAATCCTCTCGCGTTTTGGCAAAAACTTACGCCCCAGCCCAAGTATAACAACTCTATATCTACCCCCATGGATGATATGGATTCTCCTGGGATCAGTGCTCTTAGCATTTATGGGTGGACATATTGGGTATGTCGGAAAAAATGGTATTCTGATCAGCTTGCAAGCTTTTTTCTTCATAGGGCTTGCTGTTCTCCACTCCTTGTGCCAAAAGTGGAAGCTAAATGTGATAGTCCTTATAGGATTTTACCTTTTGATGTTTTTGTTAGGGTGGCCTATCATTCTCGTTGCTTTTATGGGGATATTGGACCACCTAATGGATTTCCGTCAACATATTGACGCGAAGAGAACTTAATTGTTTGAACAACTTACTAAACTGGCAGGAGTAACCAAATGCAAGTTATACTATTAGAGCGTATTGAGAAATTGGGACAAATGGGAGATACCGTTGCCGTTAAAGACGGTTATGCGCGGAACTTCTTAATTCCTAAAGGGAAGGCCTTAAGGGCGACCCAGGAAAACATTGTCGTGTTTTCCGAAAAGAAAACCCAACTGGAAGCTACTAATCTAAAGCTCAAGAAGGAAGCAGAAGACGTTGCCAAGAAATTGAAAGATTATGTCCTCACCATGATCCGACAAGCAGGTGAAAATGGTCACCTATACGGATCTGTTAGCACCAAAGACATTGCCGAAAATCTTACCAAAGAAAGATGTGCAATAGCCCGTTCGCAGGTTGAACTTTCAAAACCCATTAAAGAACTGGGCCTTCATCCAGTCAAAATCATTTTGCATCCAGAGGTTTCCCTAGAATTGACAGTAAATGTAGCTCTCTCAGTTGAAGAAGCCGAAAAGCAACTCAAGGAAGATGCTGCTACTGAAGAAAAGGATGTAAAATCTAAAGCCGAGAAAAAGACGAAGGCATCCCAGAAAAAAGAAGAAGTGAAATCTGCTAAAGAAGGTGAGACAGAAGCTTCTCAGGAAGAATCGTCTGACCAGTTTGAGGGAAAAGTCATTGCTATAGAAGAAACGGGTGGCTCTGAAGAAGTTTAACGAAAGGCTCTCTTGTGTGAGCCCCTTCAATACGGGAATGTAGGTAGATGGCACAAATAGCTGCTCAAAAAACTGAGGCGACCAAACAGGTTGTTGCTGTCCAGCCTACGCCTGAAGTAAAGGACGACTACCGCCTTCCTCCCCGAAACTACGAAGCTGAGCAAGCTCTGCTTGGCGCGCTCCTGCATAATAATGGTAGTTTCGAAAAGGTTTCTGAGTTCCTTATTCCCGATCATTTTGCAGATCCAGTTCACGGTCGAATTTATGGTGCTATCGGTCGTCTGATCGAAAGAGGTCAGGTTGCCGATCCTATTACACTGAAAGACCACTTCAATCAGGACGGAGAACTGGAAGAAGTTGGTGGATGGGAATATTTGGTAAAGCTTTTAGAATCGGTCATTTCCATTGTTAATGTTCAGGATTATGGCAAGCTGATTCACGACTTATATCTACGCCGGGAACTTATCACTTTCGGAGAAGAAGTTATTCTAGAGGCCCATGAGCACAACTTAGAAGCTTCTGCCAATAATCTTATTGAAAAATCCGAGCAGCATCTATTTGATCTGGCAACAACGGGACAATTAGACCGTGGGTTTCAGCCCTTTTCTCAAGCTTTAACCGATGCCATTGAAACAGCGCAAATCGCATATAACTCTGATAGTACAGTGGTGGGTACAACTACTGGTTTAAAAGATCTGGATAGCTGGTTAGGTGGCCTTCATCCCTCTGACTTGCTCATTTTAGCGGGCCGACCCTCTATGGGTAAAACGGCCCTCGCCACAAACATCGCCTTCAATGCGGCAAAAGCCATGCTTGAAAAGTCAAGCAATGGCGCAAAGGTTGCCTTCTTTTCCCTAGAAATGTCAGCTGAACAATTAGCCACGCGTCTTCTCTCCCAAGAAGCCGAGGTTACATCAGATAAGATCCGCCGAGGTGAAATTAGGAAGGACGACTTTCCTAAGTTTGTTAAAGTAAGTCGCACCTTGTCTTCTCTTCCCTTATTCATTGACGACACACCCGCCCTTACGGTCAGTGCTCTCCGAACAAGGGCCCGCCGCCTTTTGCGTAAAGAAGGGCTAGGACTTATTGTTGTTGACTATCTACAGCTCCTCAACCCACCCATTGGGAATGGACGGCGTCAAGATGGACGCGTTCAGGAAATATCTGAGATTACCCGTTGTCTCAAAGCCCTGGCTAAAGAGCTCCATGTGCCTATCTTAGCCTTATCCCAACTTTCGCGTGCCGTTGAACAAAGGGACGATAAACGACCTCAACTTGCAGATCTAAGGGAATCTGGCTCTATTGAGCAGGATGCAGATGTGGTTATGTTCATCTATCGGGAAGAGTACTATGAATCTCGGAAAAAGCCAAAAGAAGGCACTGAAAAGCACCTTGAATGGCAACAGAACATGGAAAGAATATACAACCAAGCCGACGTCATCATTGCAAAGCAACGTCACGGCCCCATCGGCACCATAAAACTCTTCAATGATAGCCGCTTTACTAAATTCAGTGATTTAGTCACTCAAAATCATCTCCCGACAACTAAGTAGACTACTTGTCGGAAAGATGATGTCTTATTGTCGGAAAGATTGAGTGTCTTACGCGTCCGCTAGAGTAATGTTAGCAGCAGCTTGCTTGCCATTATTGTCAGCAATCTCAAAACTTACTTTCTGTCCATCATTCAGTTGAGACAATCCTGCCTTTTCAACTTCACTAATATGAACGAATACATCATTGTTTCCGTTATCTGGAGCAATAAAACCGTATCCTTTTGTGGCGTTAAACCACTTTACTGTACCTGTCGTCATAAAATATACTCTCTCACTTTACGTGTAGTCAATAAAAACTCCCAAGATCCTTGGGAAAACCTTGAGTTTTAATACCCCAAAACCAAACTGCCAAGGCCCCGGAAAGCAAAACAACACAACGAGAACAGACCCGCCAGTGATATTGCCACAGAATCCTCGACACGCTCTATAGTCGCATCAAACTCAGGTACATTCTACATCCTTATTCTGAAAATAAGCAAGAACAATCCACCATTCAGCTGCTACTACCTCTGACTAAATATGAATGGACCTTGCTATTTTTGTCTTCCACCAACAAAAGAATGATTGAAGATCTGTCTCATATTGATATAACTACCTACAAAGTTTCCTGAGTAAGGAAGCAAAAAAACACGGAACCGTTTATGAAAGAAGCCATAGATATTGTAACCTTTGGTTGCCGACTGAATACATATGAATCGGAAGTTATGCGCCGCCTTTCAAAGGAAGCCGGGTTAAGGAATGCTGTCATCTTTAACACATGTGCGGTCACTCAAGAAGCTGAGCGCCAAGCTCGCCAAGCTATTCGCAAAATCAGAAGAGAACAACCCGATACAGAAATCATCGTCACGGGCTGTGCCGCCCAAATTAACCCTGAACTCTATGCGAGTATGGCAGAAGTGGACCGGGTAATTGGGAACGATGAGAAGCTCAAAGCAAACAGCTTTACAGCTCATCCTCATGAGAAAATCATGGTAAACGATATTATGTCGGTCAAAGAAACTGCCTCTCACATGGTGTCTGGATTTGAAGGGAAGGCTCGGGCGTTTGTTCAAATCCAAAACGGCTGTGATCATCGCTGCACTTTTTGCACCATTCCTTTTGGCCGAGGTAACAGTCGAAGTCAGCCCATCGGTGCCATCACCCAGCAAACAAAAGAATTGGTCCAGAATGGATACAATGAAATTGTCCTAACGGGTGTCGACATTACGGCCTATGGTGCAGATCTTCCTGGCCAACCCACCCTGGGACAGATGATTCGACGACTTTTTGTACAAGTCCCCGATCTCAAAAGATTAAGGCTCTCTTCTCTTGATCCAGTCGAGATTGATGAGGATCTCTATAAACTCATTGAGAATGAGTCAAGGCTCATGCCCCACTTTCACCTCAGTCTCCAATCAGGCGACACCATGATCTTAAAACGCATGAAAAGACGGCACGTACGAGAGGATATCATAGCCTGCTGTGATAAAATCCGCTCTCTAAGGTCAGATGCAGTATTTGGAGCCGATATTATCGCTGGCTTTCCAACTGAATCAGACAAAATGTTTGAAAACACCCGCGCCCTTGTCGAGAAACAAAGGTTGATCCATCTCCATGTATTTCCCTACTCCGAACGGCCTGGCACGCCCGCCGCTCGCATGCCAGCAGTTCCTAAAGAAACCCGTAAGAAGCGAGCTACTACCCTTAGACAACTCGGCCAACAAACCCTTCAAGATTACTTGAAAACCTTAGTTGGACAAGAAATCTCTATTCTCATTGAGTCAGAAAACAAAGGTCGCTCCGAACAATATGCTTCGGTTATTCTGGATGAGAAAACACTTCCCGGAAGCATTCAAACAGCCTATATTCATGGAACTGAAAATGGCATATTGAAAGGAACTCTCAGGGGATGAATCCTCCCAAACAATCCTGGTTTAACCGCCTTAAATCTGGCCTCAAAAAAAGCTCCACAAAGCTAACAGAAGGCATTACACGCATTGTCACCCATAAAAAATTAGACAATGCCGCCCTAGAAGAGCTTGAAGAACTGCTTATTTCCACTGACCTAGGACTTACTCTTTCGACGAACCTGATTGATAAGCTTCGAAAGACAAAGTTTAATCAAGAAGCCTCCTCCGAGGAAATCCGTACATTCTTAGCCGACGAAATTACGAAATATTTGTCTCCCGTGGCTCAGACTCTTCAACCAGACAGAAGTAAGAAACCCTTTGTTGTCCTTGTTGTCGGCGTTAATGGGAGCGGAAAAACAACAACCATAGCGAAACTGGGGGCTCAACTAAAAGAACAAGGCCTACAAGTTTCCTTTGCAGCAGGAGATACGTTCCGAGCAGCCGCCGTAGAACAACTAAGTGTCTGGGGAAACCGTCTCAAGATTTCTGTTGAAAAAAGGGAACTGGGAGCAGACGCGGCCGGTTTAGCCTATGACGCTCTCGAAATCGCCAAAAATCGTGGTGATGATGTCCTCCTCATCGATACAGCTGGCCGACTTCATACCAATGCCAACCTCATGGCAGAACTTCAGAAAATCCAACGTGTTCTGAAAAAAGTCGATCCAAAAGCTCCCCACATGACTCTTCTTGTTCTGGATGCCACCATTGGACAAAATGCCTATTCCCAAATTGAGACATTTAAAAGCATGACGGACATTAATGGCTTGATCATTACAAAATTAGATGGTACCGCAAAAGGCGGGGTTATTGTTGGGCTAACGGAAAAGTATTCCCTGCCTATTTTCGCCCTAGGCGTCGGGGAAAAAGTCGAAGATTTGCGCCCCTTTAAAGCAGAAGATTTTGCCCTCAACCTTTTGGCATTAGAAAAATTAAAGTAAGTATTGGAGCATCATGGATCATCACGGAAAAGTATGGGGACTCACACAACATACGACACCTGAATCCGCTTTTGAGCGCATTAAACAAATTTACGACTGTAATTCCGAGATCATTCGCCAAACCTTTGAAAACTTCGTTATTAATAAAGCGGAAAAAAAGGATTTAGACCCCTCTGCCACTTTGTATACGACTTATCCTTATTTAGGGATCCGCATAACACCTGAAAGCACCCATGATGATGCCAGTTATGCTTTTGGATCCATTTCTGAAACAGGTGTTTATGGCTCCACTCTTACCCGACCAGATCTCTTTGAAGACTATTATAAAGAACAAATTGGCATTCTCTTAAAACGCCACAAAGTTCCAGTGGTTGTCGGTTCGAGCAACTGTCGAATTCCCCTCCCTTTCATTGAGAATATCCCTTCAGAGGCGGTAGAACACAAACAACTAAGTATGTTGCGTCATGAGTTCGCACTTCCCAATCTCAGGGAAATAAATGATGAAATTGCCAATAGTTTTTCAAGTAGCGCAACAAAGCAAGTCCAGCCTCTTTCACTCTTCTCTGCAGAGCGAGTGGACTTTTCCCTGCAAAGACTCCAACACTATTCAGGAACAGCAGCCAAACATTTCCAACATTTTATCCTCTTAACAAACTATCAAAGATATGTTGATGGATTCGTTGAGTTTGCCCGTGAACAACTTAAGAAGAACAATGGGTACACAAGACTTGTCGAACCCGGCAATGTGATAACCACCTATGATGGCTCCAAGTTTAAAACAACGGGCACACCGCGTAAACACCTCCCACAAATGCCCACATATCATCTAGAAAGAGACGATAAGGAAGGCATTACTTTTATAAACATAGGCGTCGGTCCTAGTAATGCAAAGACCATTACAGACCATTTGGCCGTCCTCCGTCCCCATTGCTGGATCATGGTGGGACACTGTGCTGGCCTCCGACGCACCCAGTTCTTGGGAGACTATGTGTTAGCCCATGGATACGTGCGAGATGATCACGTTTTGGATGATGACTTGCCTCCCTGGATTCCTGTTCCCCCAATTGCAGAAGTACAAGTGGCTCTCCAGGACGCCGTTGCACGTATCACGGGTCTAAAGGGAATGGATCTTAAATCTAGAATGCGAACAGGAACCGTTATCACGGTTGATAATCGCAACTGGGAGCTCCGAACAGCCGAGCTCCTTAAGTATCTAAAGCAGTCTCGCTCTATTGCTTTAGACATGGAATCAGCCACCGTAGCTGCCAATGGATTCCGCTTCCGAGTCCCCTATGGAACACTTTTATGCGTTTCCGATAAGCCCATTCATGGAGAGTTAAAACTGCCTGGTATGGCTAATTCTTTCTACCAAGAGCGGGTACAACAACATCTTCGAATTGGGCTTGAAACCATTCGTCTCATGCGGGAAGCTGGAAGTGTCAAACTTCATTCCCGTAAGCTCCGAGGATTCGAGGAGCCACCGTTCAGATAGAAGTTACTAAGAGACAGCCTCAATTGACTTTTCTGTGTTGATGCTCGCAACCCTCTTGAGTTTTCTGGGCCAAAGAACCAAAACGTTTCCAAAAAGAACAATCATACATCCACCAATCGTATAATCATTCCATTCAAACCCTTCCAAAAGGGTTGAGAGGGTAAGAGCTACAATAGGAGTCAACACAATAGCATAGGCTGCTCTATCCGCTCCTATACGTCCCAAAAGCGTCAGATAACAGCCAAATCCCACTATTGACCCAATTACTGAAAGATAAACCAGGGACCCTGTATAATTCACAGACATATCAAAATTAAGCCCATGGCCACGCATAAGGGAGAGTCCCAGCACAAAAAGTCCTGCATATAACATGCCATAGGCATTGTTTTGTAAGACTGGAATTCCTTTCTTTTGATTCCTGGCCGAAAGAATATTCCCAACGGATGCCATCAAGGTACCGAACATTACGTAGCCAAAACCAATAAAACACTTACTAGCACAATCAAAGGTCTTTATGTCTGGCCAAAAAATAGTTAAAACGCCCAAAAATCCTAAAACAGCCCCAACAACAACATTTGCTCTAACTGGTAATCTATAAAATATAGCTCCATTCAAAATGTTCATAATTACAATTGTTGAAAAAGCGACTGCTGCAAAGCCACTCTTCATATTTTGGGTGCCCCAGTAAGCAAGGTAAAAGCTTAGCCCAAACTGCATAATTCCTTGGAATCCCATATAGAGATGCTCTTTAAGTGTAAATTGCATCTTTTTCTTCAAAAGCAGGCACAGAGGAATCAAAATAATGGCCGCTAGACAAAACCGATACCCAACGGAAACAGGAGGTGCAACCTCAGAAGTCACCTGTAGTTTAATGGCAAACCACGTGGTTCCCCATACTAGAACAGACAAAACATATAAAATGCAATTTACCATCACTCAACCGCTCACAATGCTTTAAAGCTTTAAGTTCCCCAGAGCACTCCGCTCTTTGGGAACAATTTTATATAGGATTTTATTTCTAAACGCCAGCAATATAATTACAAAATGGTTGGAGGCTACGAGTTCACTCAAGCCATGTTTCAATTGGCTCGAGGAAAAAAGCTTCTAGAGGGATCCCTTGCCCTCCTACTAAGAATTTTTTATAAGTTGGAAAGTAGAGTTCAAAAGTTTTAAGTCCTGAAATTGAAGTCCTTTTTGAGGTACTCTTTACCTCGATTGGAACTATCCTTTTTCCCGAACTAATAATGAAATCAATTTCCTTAGAACCCTCCCGCCAGTACGTAAGTGTTATCTTTGAGCCTATGGTGCTATTATAAAGATAGGCTCCTATTGCCGATTCAACGAGTCGTCCCCAAAACTTGGGGTCTTCCCTTGCTGATTTAAACGTATGTGTGTTCTGCGCCGTAATAAGGGCGGTATTTAAAACCTGCAGCTTTGGACTAGAGCTTCTCCCCTGGACTGAGCGATTAGAAAATTTTTGTAATCCAGTTAAGAGTCCTGCAAAACTCAAAAGCTGCAAATAATGTGCGAGTGTTGTGGTGTTGCCTGCATCTTGTAACTGCCCCAACATCTTCTGATACGAAAGTATTTGTCCCGAATAATGACACCCCAACTCAAAAAGTCGCCTCAAAAGCGCCGGTTTATGAACGCGGCTCATCAACAAAACATCGCGAGAAATAGTCGTCTCTATCAGAGACTGTTTAATATAATTTGACCAACGTTCTTCATCATTAATGAGAGTGGCTGCACCAGGATAACCGCCAAAATATATATACTGATCCAGATTCCATCCAAATGCTTCTCTCAATTCGAAAAATGACCAATGACTGATCGGTATAACTTCAAAACGACCCGCTAAACTCTCTGTCAAACCGTGTTGAAGTAACAATGGGGAAGATCCTAAAAGCAATACCTTTAATGAAATCCCTTTAGACGTATCTTCATCCCACAAATGCTTAACTGTGTTTGACCACTCTGAAACCTTTTGAATCTCATCTAGAATTAACAACCCTTCTTTGTTTGTTTGTTCTTTACACTTAATACGTGCAATTTCCCATTGTTGCTCAATCCACTGGCTATCTTGGAGCGTTGGGTCATCCGCTGAGGCATAATGCGTTGATAGAGATAAATCCTGAATTAACTGTTGCGAAATAGTTGTTTTACCAACTTGCCTTGGACCAGTTAACACGGTTATGAACTTCCTGGGCTCAATTAATCTATCTAGAATTTTCTTATAAACCAAACGTTTAAACATATAATTTTCCCTAAAAAAGTATTTTGCTCAATATACTGAGTGATTTTGCTCAATATACTGAGTGATTTTACTCAATATACTGAGTAAAATCTAGGAATTAAATTAACTTGATGAAAAAAAAGGTTTTTTTAAGCTTTTTTTCGCAAACTTTCCCAGTATTCGAGGCGTTTTTTGATATCTCTTTCAAAGCCCCTTTCCAATGGTTCATAAAAAGGGGTGCGCGCCATATTATCGGGAAAGTAATTCTGCCCTGAAAAACCTTCCTCAGTGTCATGGTCGTATACATAGCCTTGACCATATCCAATATCCTTCATAAGCCCAGTAGGAGCGTTAAGAATATGCTTGGGCGGAGAATGGGAACCCGTTTCCTTTGCCGCCAGAGTTGCTTTTTTAAAAGCCAAATATGTAGCGTTAGACTTAGGAGCTGTTCCCAAATAGATAACACACTGAGCAATGGCTAACTCTCCCTCGGGCGACCCCAATCGTTCAAAAGTCTCCGAGGCTGATAAGGCTTGTACAATTGCCTGAGGATCGGCTAGCCCTATGTCCTCATTGGCAAAGCGGATAAGGCGACGCAAAATATATCGAGGATCTTCCCCTCCCCCCAACATCCTGGCCAACCAATAGAGAGCTGCCTGGGTATCAGATCCTCTGAGAGACTTATGGAGAGCACTGATTAGATTATAATGCTCGTCACGATTTTTATCATACAGAACAGGGCGCTTTTGCAAGATTTTCGATAGGGCATCCATGGATAATGGAGTGGCCCCCTCTTTACATTGAGCAAACAGGCCTTCCAACAAATTTATGAGATAACGACCATCTCCGTCAGCCATGGAGACTATAAAGTTTATTCCTTTCTCATCCAAAGGCAGATTGCGTTTTTCTTTTTCTTCAGAGCGTACAATTAACAATTTCAATGACGCCTCTTCTAGTCTCTTCAGAACGAATACCCGTGCTCTAGAAAGCAGGGCCCCATTCAACTCAAAAGAAGGATTTTCAGTCGTAGCACCAACCAAGATGACTGTTCCATCCTCAACATAGGGAAGGAAGGCATCTTGCTGATTTCGATTAAATCGGTGAATCTCATCCACAAACAGAAGTGTTTTTTGGCCCATCTCTCGGCGCTGCTTTGCACCCTGGAATATTTTTTTCAAATCTGCCACCCCAGAAAATATGGCAGAAAGAGCAACAAACTCGTACCCAGTGTCTTGGGCAAAAAGTCTGGCAATTGTCGTTTTTCCACAACCTGGAGGCCCCCAAAGGATAAAGGAACTTAACTTCTTTGAAGCTATCATTTTGCACAGGGGCGCATCGGGTCCCAATAAATGATCCTGCCCGACCACTTCAGATAAAGACTGAGGGCGCAAACGATCCGCAAGGGGCCCCTCTGTTCCTTGATCCAGTTGAGCTAATGAAAATAAACCCGTCATTCTCTTTCACTAAGTTACACACACAATATTGCTTTCTACCATATCAAGTATAAGGAATCTGTTAAAAAACGAATATTGTTACAAATACACTTTTCAAAAAATTCTAAGGTGCTAGACTGCACTGAAATGTTTGAAATATATTAGAAAAATTTCTAGGGATGGGCAATTGTGACGTTTAGAAACCAAATGGCCTGCGAATATAGCTTGAGCTTGACGGAAAAGATCGAAGAGCTCACAAAAGATTTATTTTCCGCTCTCGGTCTTACGACTTTTGGCTACAAGCGCGTGTTTGATGATGGCCGTTACATATTTACGTCAACAAATCCGCATTGGCTTTCATACCATTACAAAAATATTCACGACCATGGTATTTTCTTTAAAGAAGCCATGGATAAAACCCCCTTGAATAGCTTTTATAAAGTTCTCTGGCCAAAGGATCCGAAAGACCACTTCTTAAAATCCCTAAATGATTTCGGCATGTGGAACGGTCTAAATTTTTACAAACGACGAGAAGACTCTATTGAGCTTTGGACATTCTCAACAGAAGCTGAAAAACATCAAGACCCAGCAGACTATCTGAATACCATAGAATGCTTAGAAAGATTCATTCTCTATTTTAACAGTTCCTTCGATAGAATAATTGACTATAAAAACTCCGCGACGCTTGCTACATTTCAAGAGTGGACCCCCATAAAACTGCCGGAAAAGGATCCTTCACAAGTAGATCCAATTGAGGCATTTATACAATCTCTCAAACCCGAATGTCTCACCATTAAAACTGGCGCAATTGATTGTTGTTTCACAAAGCAAGAAAGCACCTGTATTCACCTGTTGTGCCAAGGAAAATCTGCAAAAGAAATAGGCCTTGATCTTAATTTGTCTTATCGGACAATCGAATTCTATCTTGCCAATATCCGTAAAAAAAGTGGCATTCATAAGAAATCAGAGCTTATTCAAACGGTGCAAAAAAATTGCTGGTCCCTCTCCCTATAATCTGGCCTCTTTTTAAAAAAGTTTTCCAAGTAACTTTTCTCATTTTGGTGCTTTTCTATCCGGAAAGTTCAATGTGTGCAGGAGATCCAGAGGATCAAGAGGGTGAGTTAACTCACAAAAGAAAAGCAAATGAACAACACACATTATTTCAACTTGTCAAATCACAGGATGACGATTTGGAGATTGATGAAGAAAAAGGTTCTAAGAAATCACGTTATAAGAAGTCCAAACTGAACAGTTCCCATCCCATCCTAGTGGGTGGAGCTAAACCCGGCTCTAGTATACCTATAATATCAAGTCATTCTCAAATATTTCAGCAAGAGCTCGTTGAAGCTGTTGAGAAAGATCCAGAACAGAACCCCTTTCATCTCTTTGCTCTAAACCTTCATCACGCCGGAGGCCTCTATACTGAAGAACAGTTACTAAATGGCATTTTGTCAACACCTCCTAATGCAGAGGAAGAATCAGAAAATCCCCATCCGTTTCACTTAACAGTTGGCAGTTTGGAGGACCTTTCTGCTAGCCTAGAGTTCCCCCATGACTCGCCCCCTATAAGGAGAGAAAAAGTTGGTTTCGCTGGCGGAGGTTTAACAGCTATCTTCACAGCCATCCTTGCTTCTCAATATTACGATGTGACTATTCTTGAAAAGATGGCACACCTTCTAGATTGGGCAAGCAAAAGCCCAGGACGACTTCATTTGGGGGGAGAGTATCCTGAGGACCCCACAACAGCACTCCAATGTCTACAAAGTGCCCTTCTATTCAGGATAATGCTTAAAAATGGACCAAATATATTCACTTCTATTCCTGCCACAGCCTTTTTAGTTCCAAAAGCCTCCGGAGAGCCCCTTTTGGAACAATCCAAGAGGAGCTACGCTCAGTTGCAAGAAGCTTATAAACTTTACCATTCGAGACTTGTGGAAACCTTTGGAACAGATATAGGTGACATGCTATTTGGTCCGCCTGAAGACTTCTTTAAGGAAATTGGACTAGATCCAAGGTTCCCTGACTTTCTGGGAGGCATATTGACCCATGAACAAGGGTTGAATCCTGGCTTATTGGGCGCCCTTCTGGAAACGATCCTTGAAGAGAAGGGCGTCAAAGTTTTATCCAACCACCCAGTCACAGCAATTAAGAAAGTTGATGACAAATTTCAAGTAAGATCAGAATTAGAAACCTATGAGTTTGACTACTTCGTAAATGCCACATGGGAGGGTGTTTTTTGGTTAAATTCCCAGGTTAAAGCGTCCGTATCTAATTCTCCATCCTCAACACTGCCTGTGCCAACTTCCTCTACTACCCACCCCAAACAGGGTGGAAACAGTGCCAAACTTTTCCAACGAGGCATGGCTGTTATGAAAATATCTAAAGGTCAGATCCCCAAATTCGATGGGATAGAAGCTGCCTTGTTTGGACTCGGAGGAAAAGAAGGCGGCATGTGGAGCCCATTTAATCCTAAAATTGCTTTAGGTTATCACCCAGGTACGGCTTATATGGGAGAGCAACGTATTTCTACCAATCGAAAATTTCCAAGGCCAGAAGTGAAGCTGAACGAGCAAGCAGAACATGAAAAAAGGCTGCGTGACACTGTTGCTGCTCTGAACCAAAGATATCCAACTTGTGAGAGCGAGGGGTTTGATTTAATGGTGCGTCCAACCCTCTCTATAAATAGCGATGTTATTCAACGCCAACACTGTGATCCCGAAGAAATTGTACCGGGATTTATAAGCGCTATTTCGCCTAAAGCTACTTTTGTCCCATTCACAGCTTTGCAAATACTCAAGCTTCTCGTCAAGAATTCCCAAAGAACAAATCTTGATTTTAGTATTTCACACAGCACGCAGACATATTTGAACAGTCTGCCCTCAGACTCTCAAAACAGAGAAGCCGATTTAGCATGGCTGTTTCTTCCAGAAGAACTGCGTTTCCCTCCCACTTTTCAAAATGTAGATTTTTTCCTCGATCGTGCAAGGGGGTTTCTGTTAGAAAGAGGCCTCCCCATTCAAATTGTTGATAGAACGGAAGATACCGATAACTATAACGATTCCGTTAGAGTCGTCTGTCAAGGGTCATACCCACGATTAAATCTATCGGACCAGGACCTAGGAGATACAGGGGTTCAGATTGTTGCTCAAAATCTTCCTGGAAGCAACATACATGAACTATGGCTTCGAAATACGAACATATGGAATGAGGGTCTCATAAGTTTAAGTAACGTACTTAAGGCATCCCCCGTAGAAGTCCTAGATATTAGTGGATCAGACAATCACTTTGGAGATGAAGGAATAAAGGCCCTCGGAAATACTCTTGCCACAAATACAACTTTGAACACCCTCTATATGAGAGACTCAAAAATTACAGATCCAGCCATGTTTGAATTTGCAAAAAGCATCGCCCACAGCAAATTGCGCAAAATTGATCTCAGCGGATCTGGAATTACCGATTATCAACTTGGCCTGCTTCTTAGCGCTCTAGAAACTAACACTACGCTTGAGGAAATCATTTTAGACAATAATCCTATTAGTGACAGAGGTTGTGCGCACATTGGACGGTTTTTGAAATCTAACAAACTCCTAAGAGTACTTAGCTTAAGAAGGAGCACCATTTCTGAGAAAGGATTTCATGACTTTGTCGTAACTGGTCTAAAATACAACACGACTCTAATGGAGATGGCACTCCATCAAGAACAGACTCCTGTATTATTTCGGGGGTTTCACATACTGCAAGAACACCCCTTTTGGAAAAACCGCGAGGAAAGTTGGCTCCCCGAAATGAAAGACAGCCAATCTCAATAAACCAGGTAGAATCCGCGGGAGTTCTATCAGGAACTTTTGGAAAAATTATTAGGTTTTTTTAGGAGGCTTTTTAAGCTTTCTTGGAAGGCTTTTCTGACTTGGAAGCTTTAGAAGCAGATGGGGCGGCCTTTTTCGAAGCGGCCTCTTTTTTAGCTTCTGTTTTCTTCTTAGGCGCAGGAGTCTCTTTCTTTGCCTCGGCTTCCACAGAAGGAACTTCTCCACCCTCTTCGTCCACGACTTTTACAGTCTTGGGCTTTGCCGACACATCACGGTCAATGAATTCGATTACAGCCATGGGCGCACAATCACCGTAACGGAAACCAGCCTTAATAACGCGGGTATATCCTCCAGGACGACCTTTGTATCTAGTGCCAAGAGTGTCCATAAGCTTAGAGACAGCTTCTTCGTCACGAACAATGCTAAGCGCTTGTCGGCGTGCATGCAGGTCACCTCGTTTCCCGAGGGTGATAAGCTTCTCAACAAACGGCCTTAAATCCTTAGCCTTTGGAAGAGTCGTCTTAATCTGCTCAAACTTAATCAAAGACGCCGCCATATTGGCAAAAAGTGCCTTACGGTGGGATGTCGTTCTATTCAGTTTCCGACCTTGCAGACGGTGTCTCATTTTAGGTACTCCTCAAATCAACCCTTAAGCCACACGGGACCTAGTAAGGATTTTCCAACTTCTTCGCTAATTCATCAATATTTTCAGGCGGCCAATCTGGAATTTCCATACCAAGATGTAGGCTGTGCTCTTCAAGAACGGCTCTGATCTCTGCAAGAGATTTACGCCCAAAGTTTGGTGTTTTCAAAAGATCCTGCTCAGTCCTTTGAACCAAATCACCAATGTACACGATATTCTCGTTCTTTAGACAATTGGCCGAGCGTACTGAAAGTTCCAGCTCTTCCACACGACGAAGTAGATTCCTCAAAAGATCAGTTTCAATACCGAGCTCAGGCTCTTTAATCTCTTCTTTTGGATCCTCAAAGTTGATGAACTGCTGCAGTTGGTCCTGCAATACCCTTGCTGACAATGCCACAGCATCCTCAGGGGTGATCGCACCGTTTGTCTCAACTTGTAAAACCAGTTTATCGTAGTTGGTCATCTGACCAACACGCGTATTCTCTACTTTGTAGGACACTTTTTGAACTGGGCTAAAGAGCGCATCAATTGGAATCAATCCAATAGGCGTATCTGGCTTCCTATTTTGATTGGAAGATACATATCCGCGTCCAGACTCAACAACCATTTCCATAGAGAGCTTTGCCCCCTTATCCAAATTGCAAATAACCAGATCTGGATCCAAGATATCGATCTCAGGACCTGCTTCAATCTGTGAAGCCTTAACGGGACCAGGTCCCTGTGCCACTAATTTCATACGCCTTGGACCAGCTTCATGAAGGCGAAGAGCAAGAGTCTTAATATTAAGAATCACTTCTGTCACGTCTTCCAAAACACCTGGTATTGATGTGAACTCATGAAGAACGCCATCAACTTGGATCGACGTTACTGCAGCCCCTTGCAGAGAGGACAACAAAATACGTCGTAGCGCATTTCCAATAGTCTGCCCAAATCCCTTTTCTAAAGGCTCTGCAACCACAGTCGCCTTAAAAGCCGAATCTTTCCCCGGTTGAATCTCAAGCCGATGGGGCTTAATCAATGCTTGCCAATTATTCTGTATCACTATATTGCCCTCTTACTTTGCAACAAACCAATGGGTTTTAACCCTAATGATTATAAACTAAACTCTACGCCGTTTTTTCGGACGGCACCCGTTATGTGGTATAGTTGTTACATCCTTTATAGATGTAATAACAAGACCTGCTGCTTGCAGAGCCCTCAACGCAGACTCTCGTCCTGTTCCTGGGCCCTTTATCCGTACTTCTACGGTCTTCATTCCATGTTCCATAGCTTTGGCAGCTGCATCTTCTGCTGCGATCTGAGAAGCAAAGGGTGTCGACTTTCTTGACCCTTTAAATCCTTTTACTCCTGAGGTAGACCAGGCTATTCCGTTTCCTTGAACATCCGTGATCGTAATCACGGTATTGTTAAAAGTTGCATTCACATGCGCAATTCCGGAAGTAATGTTCTTCCTCTCTCTACGCCGCAATCTTGGTTTTGATGATTGAGCCATCCGTTATCTATCCTAATCCTTACTTCTTCTTACCAGAAATGGGCTTTGCTGGACCCTTACGAGTCCTGGCATTTGAGTGTGTACTTTGTCCTCTCACCGGAAGACCCTTTCGATGCCGGAGGCCTCGATAACACCCAAGATCCAACAACCTCTTTATATTCATGCTTACCGTACGACGCAGATCACCTTCAACTTGGTAATCACTATCGATAATGTCACGAATCTTGATTACATCATCATCAGAAAGCTCACTCACCCTTTTTGTTTCGGCAATCTTAGCTTTTTTACAAATTTCCTTTGCGTGAGTGTGTCCTATTCCATAAATGTACGTGAGACCAATGATGGCCCTCTTACCCGTTGGAATATTGACGCCTGCTATCCGTGGCACTTTCTTTCTCCTTAACTAAATCTCGCTTCCGACTATTTAGCCGAATCTCAACTGCAAGCTTGATTCCTATAGAGACTCAGCTCTATAGTCAAGCTTTTCGTTTGATAAAAAACGTTCAATTTTAGTTGTCGTTTCCTCAACTGAACCCATTCCATCAACTGTTACCAACACACCTTTTCCTTTATAAAAAGGCACCATAGGCTTCGTGAGTGACCTATAGATCTCTAATCTCTTTCGTACCGTCGCTTCATAGTCGTCAGCACGCTTCACAAACTCTTTACCACCACAAACATCACAAATGCCTTCAACTTTAGTATCATTGTGTTTATGACTATAAAAAGTCCCACATTTCTTGCAACTAAACCGACCTACTATCCGACTCAAAAGAGTCTCGTCACTGCCAGCCAATTCAATCACTTTATCAATCTTCATCCCTTTTTCGGCAAGGAGTGCATCTAAGAACATTGCTTGGTCAAGATTCCTAGGGAATCCGTCAAAAATAACTCCTTTTTCAGCATCTGGCCGATCCAGCCTTTTGGAAATGATCCCAAAAACCAATTCATCGGGGCCAAATTCTCCTCTATCCATATAGCCTTTAGCTTCAAGACCTAATTCTGTTCCTTCTTCGGCCTCAGCCCTTAAAATATCGCCCGTCGACAGCCTAAGAAGTCCGTACTTCTTTTCGAGAATAACTGCCTGTGTTCCCTTTCCAACGCCCGGAGGCCCAAAAAGAATTAGATTCATCTCCTCCGCCCTTTAAGCCTAGTCTTCTTCAAAAGGCCCTCATATTGATGAGAGATAAGATGAGAATGAACCTGTGCAACTGTATCCATGGTGACACTCACCACGATTAAAAGACTGGTCCCTCCAAAGTAGAATGGGAAGGTGTAGTACAATTTGACAATTTCTGGAAGGGCACAAACAAAAGCCAGATAGGCAGCGCCAGCAACTGTTAAGCGCGTCAAAATATAGTCAAAATACTGGGCCGTCTTTTCACCAGGCCGAATTCCTAAAATGAAGCCGCCCGACTTCTTCAGGTTGTCTGCAGTTTCTTCTGGATTGAAAACAATCGCCGTATAGAAAAAAGCGAAGAAAACAATCATGGATAGATAAAAAGCTATATACAGCCAGTTCCCTTGAGATAGGTAAAAGCCTATACGACTATACCACTCGGTTCCGTCGCCTTGTAAAAGACTCGCCAACGTTATGGGAAGTAACAGCAAAGAGCTGGCAAAAATAGGGGGTATAACCCCAGCGCTGTTTAACTTAAGCGGAAGATGAGAACTTTCTCCACCGTACATTTTTTGGCCCACTTGGCGTTTGGGATATTGAACTAACACTCGCCGCTGTGCACGCTCCATAAAGACTATAAAGGCAACAACTGCAACGGCACAAATGACCACACCCAAAATAACCAAAACGGAAAGAGCACCTGTACGCCCCAACTCGAGAGTGCCCATGATTGCCTGTGGCAAGTTTGCTACGATACCTGAAAAGATGATCAATGAAATGCCGTTTCCAATGCCTCGAGCCGTGATCTGCTCACCAAGCCACATAAGAAAGACCGTTCCGCCCACAAGGGTAATCACCGTTGTTAATCTAAAGAAAATACCGGGATCTAAAACTGCAGACTGTCCAGAACCTGTCATATTCTCAAGACCGACAGCAAGTCCATAGGCTTGCGCCGCACAAATTACGACCGTCCCATAGCGCGTATATTGATTTAACTTCTTACGTCCCATTTCCCCTTCTTTTTTAAGGGCCTCAAATGGGGGATATACTGCGGTCAAAAGCTGAACGATAATGCTGGCCGTAATATAAGGCATAATGTTTAAAGCAAAAATTGTCATTCGGCTCAAGGCACCACCAGACAACATATCAAACATTCCCAAGATACCACCCGCATTCTGACGGGCTATCTCGGACATAATTTCAGGATTAATACCAGGAAGGGGAATATAACTGCCAAAACGGTAAACAACAAGCACTGCTAAAGTGAACCAAATACGCTTCTTAAGATCCGTCGCATTGGCAAAAGCTTTTAAATTGATATTAGCGGCAAGTTGTTCTGCAGCTGATGACATTTCCTATCCCTTATGATTGCTGAGGCAAATGGACCTGCCCCTTTTGTTTTTCTACGGCTTGGATAGCACCTTTTGTGGCATAAGCCACTTCAATCTCGATCTTTTGAGATAGCTCTCCCTTGCCGAGAAGACGTATAGGATTCTGATTCTCACGAATTAAACCAGCCTTTTCTAAAACTTCAGGCGTTATTTTTTTATCATTGGAAAGTCTTCCTTCCTTAATAGCGGTCTCAAGAGCACCCGTATTCACTATTCTATATTTCTTTGAAAAGATGTTCTTAAACCCACGCTTTGGCAAACGCTGGTACAAAGGCATTTGGCCGCCCTCAAAACCTTTAATTGCAACACCCGTGCGTGATTTTTGTCCTTTGACACCACGACCACAAGTCTTGCCGGTACCTGAACCTATACCTCGCCCAACACGTTTAGGTGCTTTGCGAGCTGCTGAATTGTCTCTAATTTCATTCAATTTCATGGTCAAACTCTAATACTTAATTTGTTTCTACACGGAGCAGATGCTTCACAGTATCCACCATTCCGCGAACCGACGGGGTATCTTCAAGTTCAGATGTCTTGTGCATCTTGTTCAACCCAAGACCAATTAATGTAGCTTCCTGGTAAGCTTTACGACGAATTGGGCTCTTAATCTGAGTCACTCTAATCTTACCCGTTGCCTTTTTCTCTACAGCCATAACCTAATCCTTATCTTCTGCTTTTGTCTCAGAAGTCTTGGCTTTCGGTGCAGACTTCTCATCATTAGAAGGCACATCTTCTGCTTGAACATTTTTGTTCTTACCTTCACGATGGAACACGATCTCAGAGACCTTTTTATTCCGGCGTGTCGCAATTTGACGTGGAGACGCCACGTGCTTTAGCGCTTCAAAGGTTGCCCGAACCATGTTGTGTGGATTTGAGCTGCGAATTGACTTTCCAACAACATCATGAATCCCTAATGCTTCAAATATGGCACGCATTGGGCCACCCGCAATGATTCCTGTACCAGAAGGTGCAGAGCGAAGAATGACTAATCCAGCACCATATTTTCCTTTTGAATCATGATGAAGTGTCCGGCCATCTCTAAGGGGAACACGAATCATCTGCTTCTTGGCTTTTTCAGTTGCCTTCGTAACCGCTTCAGGAACTTCTAGAGCTTTCCCGTGACCATGTCCAATACGCCCACGACCATCTCCCACAACAACAAGGGCAGAAAAACCAAAGTTTCTACCTCCTTTTGTCACCTTAGAAACGCGCCTGACGTCAACAAGCTTCTCAATAAGGTCACTACCTTGTTTGCGTTCTTTACCAGCGTTACGAGCCATTTGTATCCTCTCTAAAACAAAAGTCCATTGGATCGAGCTGCGGTTGCCAAAGCCTTAACTCGGCCATGGTATAGATAACCACCACGATCAAAAAATACTTCCTTAATACCTACCGCCAAAGCTCGCATGGCAATCAAACGCCCGACTTCTTCAGCGGCTTTAACATCCGAACCTGATTTCACCTTAGACTTTAACTCTTTGTCGAGAGTTGAAGCTGCTGCCAAGGTCTTTCCCATTTTATCATCAATAATCTGTACATAGATGTTCTTATTGGACCTATACACAGATAATCTTGGCCGGTCCTGCTGGACCCGCTTTATCTTAGACCTTACGCGAGCCTTCCTACGGTGAAATAAATCTTTACGGTCAACCATTACTTTTTCTTACCTTCTTTACGAACTATTCTTTCATCTTCGTACTTAACTCCCTTCCCCTTATAAGGTTCAGGGGGACGATAGGCACGAATCTGAGCAGCTACCTGTCCAACTCTTTGGCGATTGATTCCATGGAGGGACACCAAAGTTGGCTTTTCACATTTAACCGTCACATCTTGAGGAATAGCATGTTTCACTTCGTGACTAAACCCAAGCTGCAGAACAAGATCGCTCCCTTGAACCGCGGCACGATAACCAACTCCATTTATCTCTAACCTTACAGTGAAGCCTGTTTCAACTCCTTGTATTAGGTTATTGATAATATTCCGGTTTGTTCCCCAAAGCATTCTAGCTTGCTTTGTTTTGTCGTTAGGCTCTACATGAATTTTTCCATCTTCAAGCCGCACGGAAACAACAGGGCTAACTTCAAAAGATTGCTCCCCAAGTTTTCCACGGGCTGTCACCAACTGCCCATCAACGGCAACAGTTACTCCTTCGGGAACCTTAACTGGTGTTTGGCCAACTCTTGACATCTACATAAACCCTTTAAAATACCTGACACATGACTTCACCACCGATGCCCTTTGAGCGCGCATCGTGATCCGTCATAATTCCTTGGGAAGTCGAAACAACCGATATTCCCAGCCCATTGCATACCTTTGGTAGATCCAAAGCAGAATTATAAACACGTCTACCTGGCTTAGAGTACCTTTTGATATTCTGTATAACAGACGCACCCTCATGGTACTTAAGCTCGATTTTTATGGAATGAATTCCATCTCTAACTTTCTCTTTTGAAAATGCCCGAATATATCCCTCTCGGCGAAGGACCTCAAGCACACTCTCTTTCAGCTGCGAGTGTGGACAAGAAACGCTCTGCTTATTCACCATCAGACCATTGCGAATCCGCGTGAGCATATCGGAAATTGGATCACTTAATGACATCTCTTATCCCCTATCTACCAACTTGACTTCGTCATACCAGGAATAAGACCGCTTAGTGCCATATCCCTTAAGACGATTCTGCTTAACTTAAACTTACGATAATAACCTCTTGGCCGGCCCGTAATTTCACACCGGCTTCGCAAACGCACCGAGGAGCTATTCCGAGGCAGCTGAGAAAGCTTCATGCTAGCTTCGAATCGTTCTTCAAGAGGAAGCTCCTTATTCTTAGCCAACGCTTTCAAGCTCTTCCTCTTTGAGGAATACTTGTTTACAAGCTTTTCCCGCTTTTTTCCTTGGTTAATTAAACTAAGTCGTGACATGTCTCTCTATTTTCCTTTGCTCGGAAAAGGTAAACCAAACGCTTTTAACAACGCTAGCGCCTCTTCGTTCGTATTTGCTGACGTTTCAATGGATATATCCATCCCACGAATTCGATCCACTCGATCATAATCGATCTCTGGGAAAACAATTTGCTCTTTAAGGCCTAAGTTATAGTTGCCCTTGCCATCAAAACTCTTAGGAGAAAGCCCTCTAAAGTCTCTCACTCTGGGAAGAGCCACGTTGACTAGACGATCCAAGAAGTAGTACATCTGCTCGCCACGAAGAGTCACCTTGACTCCAAGATTCATCCCCTCGCGAATCTTAAATCCTGCGATTGAGTTACGGGCTTTCGTAATTACTGGCTTTTGCCCCGAAATTAATGTCAGGTTTTCCAAAGCAATATCAATTTTTTTGCTATCCTTTGCCGCTTCGCCAACACCCATGTTGATAACGATCTTCTTCATACGAGGAAGACGCATTGGATTACCGTAAGAGAACTGCTTGAGTAACTCTGGTTTAATTTTATCTACGTATAAGTCGCGCATCCGGGACATATTTTACTCACTTACCTATCAATTACTTCGCCTGACCGCTTTGCGTATCTTACTTTGCGGCCATCTTCAAGTACTTTACTTCCAATCCGTGTGGGCTTTTTTGATGTTGGATCAACATGGGCCACATTTGACACGTGAATAGTGGCTTCTTTTTCAATAATGCCACCAGGATTCCCCATACTAGGGCGCATGTGTCTTTTTACCATATTAACACCTTGGACAACGATCCTATTCTTTTCTCGAAGAACTCTCAGGATCTCACCCGTTTTCCCCCGGCTCTTACCGGAAAGAACAACTACCTCATCCCCTTTGCGTACATGCATCTTACTCATCCTTACAAGACCTCCGGCGCTAGAGAGACAATCTTCATAAACTTCTTAGCGCGCAACTCACGTGCCACGGGACCAAAAATACGTGTTCCAATTGGCTCACCTGCGGTACTAACTAATACTGCGGCATTGCGATCGAACCGTATGGTTGTTCCGTCACGACGTATAACATCCTTTGCCGTCCGAACAATAACCGCGCGGTGAACATCACCTTTTTTAACACGACCCCGAGGAATTGCCTCTTTTACAGAGACAACTATAATGTCTCCTACAGAAGCCGTCCTGCGCTTTGATCCACCCAAGACTTTAATACATTGGACCGAACGAGCTCCGGAATTATCCGCCACTTCCAGTCTGGTTTGCATTTGTATCATATCAACACATCCCTACTTTTCTGTGGTTGAACTCTTATCTGTATCCTTCAAGACTTCCCAACTCTTTGTCTTTGAAATGGGGCTTCTCTCACGAATACGAACCATGTCTCCTGTCTTTGAACCATTTTCTGGGTCATGGACAGAGTACCTCTTCGACCTTGTGATAAACTTTTTATAGACTGGATGCCTAAGGCGACGTTCCACCTTTACGACAATCGTCTTATCAGACTTATCACTAACAACTGTTCCTTGCATAATCCGGCGGGGCATTGTTAACCTCTATTCAACATAATTTTCTAGCCTTATTTCTTAAGTTCGTTTTGAACGGACTTAACACGTGCAATGTCTCGCCGCACTTTGCGAAAACGTGCGGTATTTTCAAGTGCGCCACTCACCTTCTGAAATCGAAGATTCATGAGCTCTTTCCTTAGATCATAGAGCTGTAGCTTCAAAGTGTCTTTTCCTTTATTGCGCAACTCTTGTGTCGTCATCATTTTATCCTCTACTCAGCACCTAAACGCGTAACGAAGCGTGTATCAACAGGCAGTTTCGCAGCTGCCAACTCGAACGCCCTACGCGCTACAGAAGCTGGAACACCATCCAGCTCAAACATAATTCGGCCAGGCTTCACACGGCAGACCCAAAACTCGGGAGTACCCTTACCACTACCCATACGAACTTCAGCAGGCTTCGTGGAAACAGGAACGTCTGGAAAAATCCGAATCCAAACACGTCCAACCCTCTTCATATGTCGGGTCATTGCACGACGAGCTGCCTCAATCTGCCGAGCAGTAACGCGAGCCGGCGTCGTTGCCTTAAGACCGTATGCTCCGAAATTCAGAGCTGTACCACCTTTGGCCACACCATGGATGCGCCCTTTAAAGGCCTTTCTATACTTTGTACGCTTTGGACTTAGCATAGTCTTATGTCCCTCTTCAACCTTTATCTGCTGACAAGTTGTTCCTGAGAACGCTTGTCTTGTGCCATTGTATCGTGAGTGGAAAGCTCACCCTTATATATCCATACCTTGATTCCGCAAGTCCCATAGGTCGTAAATGCCGTCGATGTCGCGTAATCAATATTCGCTCTAAAGGTATGCAAAGGAACTCTTCCCTCTCTATACCATTCCGTTCGTGCAATTTCTGCACCACCTAGGCGCCCCGCACAGTTGACTCGTATACCGAGCCCGCCCATCCGCATGGCAGACTGCATCGTTCTTTTCATAGCACGTCGGAAAGATACGCGTCGCTCAAGCTGCTGTGCTATGTTGTCCGCAACCAATTGTGCATCCACTTCCGGCTTACGTATCTCCATAATGTTAAGGGAAACATCACCGCCTGTGATCTTCATAAGCTCCGCACTAAGCTTTTCTATCTCGGTACCCTTCTTCCCAATAACAACACCTGGGCGCGCCGTCATTATGGTAATGCATGCTCTCTTTGCAGGTCTCTCAATTAAAACCTTAGAAACATTGGCATGCTTTAAACGGTCCTTAATAAACTTACGAATATGAATATCTTCATGGAGTAACTTTGCATACTCACGATCCGCATACCAACGCGAATCCCACGTTCTATTAATTCCAAGCCTTAGACCAATTGGGTTTACTTTTTGTCCCATTAAGCTATCTCCTCACGCTCAGCGACAACAATATTTATTCGAGAAAATGGTTTCTGTATGCGACCTGCACGTCCCTTTGCTCGAGCTTGAAAGCGCTTCATTGTAATTGATTTCCCAACAAGCACTTCTCGAACAAAAAGGCGATCCACATCTAAGCCATGGTTGTTCTCAGCATTTGCAATAGCAGACATTAAAAGCTTCTTAACATCATTTGAAATGCGCTTCTTATTGAAACTTAACTCTGAAAGAGCTGACCACACACTCTTCCCTCTAATAACCCCTGCCACAAGATTCAACTTCTGTGGAGAGATCCTGAGGTGTTTGAGGCTTGCATTTGCCTCAGTGTCTGAAAACCTACGGGGGAAAGCTTGTTTTGACATGATTATCCCCTCTTTGCCTTTTTATCTGCAGTATGTCCATAGTAAGTGCGCGTTGGAGAAAACTCACCAAGCTTATGCCCTACCATTTCTTCCGAGATAGTTACCGGCATGAATTTGTGCCCATTATGCACACCGAATGTAAGACCAACGAACTGAGGCATAACGGTTGAACGGCGTGACCAGGTTTTGATCACTTCCTTGCGCCCAGAAGCTCTCGACACCTCTGCCTTATTCAAGAGGTACTGATCTACAAATGGACCTTTCCAAACTGAACGCGTCAAATCAAAACTCCTTTATTTCTTACGTCGTCTACGAACAATTAACTTGTCCGTCGACTTGTTCTTACGTGTCTTCATACCCTTGGTTGACTTACCCCATGGACTCACAGGATGACGTCCACCTGAGGACTTTCCTTCACCACCACCGTGTGGGTGATCAACTGGGTTCATGGCAACACCTCGGACGGAAGGACGTCTTCCCATCCAACGAGAGCGTCCCGCTTTACCCAAATTCGTATTCTTTCTGTCTGGATTGGAAACTGCACCAATAGTGGCCATACACTCAGAACGAACCATCCGCACTTCACCCGAATTAATGCGAATAAGAGCGTAGGCAGCATCACGTCCAATTAGCTGGACATAAGCTCCAGCTGATCGGGCGATTTGCCCACCTTTTCCGACCTTCATCTCCACATTGTGGATGATCGTTCCAATTGGGATGCTTTGAAGGGGAAGAGCATTACCTGGCCGAATATCACAATTTTCACCAGAAATAACCTTATCCCCAGCTTTAAGCCGTTGAGGTGCCAAAATATATGCTTGTTCGCCATCCTTATACTTAATCAGTGCGATAAAGGCAGAACGATTTGGATCATACTCAATTCGCTCAACAGTTGCAGGCACATCTATCTTATTGCGCTTAAAGTCAATCATACGATAGGTGCGCTTATGGCCTCCACCACGGTGACGTACTGTCATGCGACCCGCATTATTGCGACCGCCTGAGCTCGAAAGCCCTTTTGTCAATGACTTAACCGGCTTACCTTTCCACAACTCAGATCGCTCAACAATAACAAGCTGACGTTGTGAAGGGCTGGTCGGTTTAAATTTCTTTAAGGCCATCTCTCTAGAGTCCCGTCGACAAATCTAAGGTTGATCCTTCAGCCAAAGTCACATAGGCACGCTTCATGTTCTGCTTTGTTCCAAGCTTTCCACGGAAACGCTTAACTTTTCCCTGTCTATTGAGGGTATTTACAGCCTTAACTTTAACACCAAATAGTTCTTCAACAGCCTTTTTGACCTCTGGCTTAGTTGCCTTCGGAGAGATCTCAAAAACATATTGATTTTGCTCCGTTACCATCGTCGACTTTTCTGTCACCGACGGTTTGCGAAGGATTTCGTAAATCCTCTCTTTCGAAAGAGTTACTTCTTTTCTAATCTTTGTTTTAATCGTCATTTCAAACGCGCCTCTAAATGATGCACCGCATCTTTGGTTAAAATGAGGTTCTCGCGACGGAGTATGGAATAAACATTTGCTCCCTGCTGGGGCAAAACATCAACATGGGTCAGGTTGGATGTGGCGCGGCTCAAATTCTCATCCACCTTCTCGCCATCAATTATAAGGACTGAAGACAGAACTCCCATTTTCGAAAGTTTATCCGAAAGATCTTTGGCCTTAGATTTTGCCTCTTTTAAGGACTCAACAATAATGAGCTTGCCACTAGCTTGCTTGCCCGACAATGCAGTCTTCAGGCCTAGTTTACGCACTTTTTTAGTCAGGGAAAAGGCATGACTGCGTGTTTGCGGCCCAAATACGATTCCACCACCACGTTGCTGCGGCTGGCGTATACTACCTTGACGTGCTCGGCCAGTACCTTTTTGCCTAAAGGGCTTGCGGGTGCTCCCACTAACCTGAGAGATTCCCTTTGTCTGGTGATTACCAGAACGTTTCTTCGCCAATTGCCAATTCACCACTCGACTCAGAATGTCCTTGCGGGCAGGCAGTCCGAAGACATCAGAGCTCAGCTCTATTTCTCCTACTACCTTATCATTCAAATCTTTTACTGGACACTTCATCTGAGGCCTCATTACCTTTTGCTAAACGTACTACTTTTCACTTACCGGCCGCTTTACAGCGTCCCGTATAAACACATAACTTCCTTTCGACCCTGGTATTCCACCCCTCACAAGCACAAGTCCTTGCTCCGCATCGGTGGAAACAATCTGAAGATTCTGCACTGTTACGCGCTCTGCTCCGAGATGACCAGCCATTTTCTTCCCTTTGAAGACCCGTCCAGGATCCTGACATTGTCCTGTCGACCCGTGACTTCTATGGGAAACTGAAACACCATGAGAAGCCCTAAGACCTGCAAAGTTATGACGCTTCATCGCACCAGCAAAACCTTTACCGATGCTTTGACCCGTTACATCTACAAATTGACCGGGCTTAAAATGATCTACACGAATTTCGGTACCAACTTCAAGCATATTCTCTCGAGAAACCCTAAATTCGGATATTTTTCTTTTGGGTTCCATCTTTGCTTTAGCAAAATGCCCACGTAGAGGTTTAGAAACATTTTTCGGCTTACGCGTTCCAACACCGAGCTGAACAGCATTATAACCATTCTTCTCATCTGTCTTCTGAGCCACGACTTGGCAATTCTCTACCTTCAAAACGGTAACAGGAACGTGCACACCATCTTCTAAAAAGTGGCGTGTCATTCCTAGTTTTTCAGCAATGAGTCCTGTCCTCATGGTCTCTATCCCTTTACAACTTAATTTCCACATCAACACCCGATGCGAGATCTAATTTCATCAACGCATCAACTGTCTGTGGTGTCCATTCAACAATATCCATAAGTCTACAATGTGTTCTAATCTCAAATTGCTCACGTGACTTTTTGTCGATATGAGGAGACCTGTTAACAGTAAACTTCTTGATACTCGTAGGCATTGGAACTGGTCCACGCACCAAACCACCCGTACGCTTTGCAGTATTTACAATCTCGAGCGTAGATTGATCCAACACACGGTGATCAAATGCTCTTAGACGAATACGGATACTTTGATTTTCCATTTTCCTAAACCTACTTCTCTACTTTCTACTTGAGGACCTTGGTAACAACACCAGCACCAACCGTATGACCACCTTCACGGATGGCAAATCGAACACCATCATCCATCGCAATCGGCGCTATCAAGACTACTTTCACCTTTACCGTATCTCCGGGCATGACCATCTCCTTGCCTTCTGGCAATTCAACTTGACCCGTCACGTCTGTCGTACGGAAATAAAACTGTGGGCGATAGTTCGAGAAGAATGGCGTATGGCGTCCGCCTTCATCCTTCGTCAAAATATATACCTCACACTCAAATTCCGTGTGCGGCGTGATCGATCCAGGCGCCGCCAATACTTGCCCACGCTCTACATCTTCTCTCTTCGTGCCTCGCAACAACGCTCCGATGTTGTCTCCGGCTTCGCCATGGTCCAATAACTTCTTGAACATCTCTACGCCAGTTACAATCGTCTTCGTCGTCGGCCTTATTCCCACGATCTCAACTTCGTCTCCTACATTGATCACGCCACTCTCTACGCGACCCGTTACAACCGTTCCTCGACCTGAGATGCTAAACACATCTTCTATCGGCATCAAAAATGGCTTGTCCTTCGGACGCTTTGGCTGCGGAATGAACTCATCTACCTTGGCCATCAACTCTTCTATGGTCTTGCTACCTGTCT
The DNA here is from genome assembly GCA_018662925.1 of Alphaproteobacteria bacterium. Classification (NCBI taxonomy): domain Bacteria; kingdom Pseudomonadati; phylum Pseudomonadota; class Alphaproteobacteria; species Alphaproteobacteria bacterium. The sequence goes on from JABJFC010000045.1 coordinate 55,084, forward strand.
CGGGATCTTTCCCTTCCAACGCACCAAGCGCCGTTCCCTTTACAATCGGAATATCATCCCCGGGGAAATCATACTTGGTCAACAACTCTCTGATTTCCATCTCTACCAACTCTAGCAACTCAGGATCATCTACTTGGTCTACCTTGTTCAGGTATACAACCATCGATGGCACGCCAACTTGGTGAGCCAACAAAATGTGCTCACGCGTCTGTGGCATGGGGCCATCGGCTGCGGATACAACCAAAATCGCTCCATCCATCTGTGCCGCTCCGGTGATCATGTTCTTCACATAGTCAGCATGGCCAGGACAGTCCACATGAGCATAGTGACGCTTGTCTGTCTCATACTCAACGTGCGCTGTCGAAATCGTGATCCCACGCGCTTTTTCTTCGGGCGCGTTATCGATCTGATCGTACGCTTTAAAATCAGCGCCACCTTTTTCGGCTAGGATCTTCGTGATCGCTGCCGTTAACGTCGTCTTCCCATGGTCAACGTGACCAATCGTGCCGATGTTACAATGAGGCTTATTCCTCTCAAACTTTTCCTTTGCCATGATCTTTCTCCGTATTCTCTATGCTATTTTCTCTTTAACTTCATCCGCTACCGCTTGAGGTACCTGGTCATAATGATCAAAAGTCATTGTAAATTGGGCACGCCCCTGACTCATTGAACGCAAATTATTCACATAACCAAACATTGTTGCTAGCGGAACCATTGCAGAAACAATCCGCGCATTCCCTTGCTGATCCATTCCAGTAACTTGACCTCGGCGGCCATTAAGATCCCCTATTATATCTCCCATATACTCATCTGGAGTTACGACCTCAACCTTCATAACTGGCTCAAGCAAACGTGGAGCCGCTTTCGGCAGAGCCTCTCGAACAGCGGCTCGACCTGCGAGCTCAAATGCGAGCGTACTAGAGTCAACATCGTGATAAGCGCCATCTACGAGCTTTATTTTAAGATCAATAACTGGGAACCCTGCAATAGGACCAGATTCAATTGCTGTTGCAGCTCCCTTTTCAACACCAGGGATGTATTCCTTAGGAATGGATCCCCCAAAAATTTTACTCTCAAACTCATAACCCTCTCCAGGCTCACGAGGCTCAAATTCAATTTTTACACGGGCAAACTGTCCAGCACCACCAGACTGCTTCTTATGGGTATAATCGACAGTTGTTGGCTTTGTGATCGTTTCACGATAAGCAACTTGCGGAGCTCCAACATTTGCTTCAACACTAAACTCACGCTTCATACGATCTACAAGGATCTCCAAATGAAGCTCACCCATCCCCTTAATGATGGTCTGGCCAGATTCTATATCACTGGTCACTCGGAATGTTGGATCCTCTGACGACAGACGCGCCAAAGCTTGAGACATTTTCTCTTGGTCAGCCTTCGTTTTGGGCTCAACAGCAACCTCAATCACGGGTTCTGGGAATTCCATCCTCTCCAAAACAATGGGCTTGCTGGAATCACAAAGAGTCTCCCCGGTCGTCGTGTATTTAAGACCGCAGATGGCAACAATATCACCAGCATGTGCCTCTTTAAGATCTTCACGGCTATTGGCATGCATCAACAACATACGACCAACGCGTTCTTTCTTATCTTTAAACGCATTCAAAATGTTTGAACCACTCGTCAGAGTTCCCGAATAGACTCTCACGAAGGTCAAAGAACCAACAAAAGGATCTGTCATAATCTTAAAGGCAAGCCCTGAAAAAGGTGCGCTATCCGAAGGAGCTCTTTCCTCTTCGGTCTTACCGTCAACACTCGTCCCCTGAACATCTGGAAGATCAACAGGCGAAGGAAGAAAATCCACAACAGCATCCAGCAAAGGTTGTACACCCTTATTCTTGAATGCGGATCCACAAAGAACAGGTGTAAATGTTCCTTCTATGGCCCCCTTACGAATACATTTCTTTAGAGTCTCTTCTGATGGCTCCTCACCACCAAGATACGCTTCAAGAGCTGCATCGTCTTGTTCAACAGCTGTCTCAACGAGCTTAGCGCGATATTCCTCAGCCTTCTCCTTTAAATTGGCCGGAATATCTTCATCTGAAAACTTGGCTCCAAGAGATTCTTCATGCCAAACGATTGCCTTCATTCTTACAAGATCGATAACACCTACAAATTCGCTCTCGCTACCAATAGGAAGCTGCAAGACAAGTGGCGTGGCGCCCAGGCGATCAACAATCATGCTAACGGTGCGATAGAAGTCCGCACCGGTTCTGTCCATCTTATTTACAAAACAAATCCTTGGAACGTTATATCTGTCTGCTTGGCGCCAAACAGTCTCTGACTGAGGTTCCACTCCAGCAACACTATCAAAAACAGCGACAGCTCCGTCCAACACACGCAAGGAGCGCTCAACTTCCATTGTAAAGTCAACGTGGCCCGGCGTATCAATGATATTAATGCGATAGTCATTCCAGAAACAGGTTGTTGCAGCGGAAGTAATGGTTATCCCGCGCTCTTGCTCCTGCTCCATCCAGTCCATAGTAGCACTACCTTCATGGACTTCACCAATTTTGTGGGAACGCCCCGTATAGTACAGCACCCGCTCGGTTGTCGTTGTTTTACCAGCATCAATGTGAGCCATAATGCCAATATTGCGGTACTTTTCTATAGGAGTCGATCTAGTCATTATATTATTCCTTTACCACCGATAATGAGCGAACGCGCGGTTCGCCTCAGCCATACGATGGGTATCTTCTCGTTTCTTGACGGAAGAACCTCTGTTGTTAAGCGCATCAAGCAACTCAACAGCCAAACGCTCCGTCATTGTGTTTTCCTGGCGCTTGCGTGAACAGTCGATAATCCAGCGAATTGCCAATGCCTGTGCACGCTCTGGCCTGACTTGCATAGGAATCTGATAGGTTGCACCACCAACACGTCTTGAACGCACTTCCAATGCAGGCTTCACATTTTCTAATGCCTCATGAAAAACCTCCAGGGAAGGCCTAGAGGTTTTTTGATTCACAACATCCAATGCTCCATAGAGAATGGTCTCTGCGGTAGATTTCTTGCCATCAAGCATGAGTGTATTCAAAAACTTAGTAAGCACCAAGTCTCCATACTTTGCATCTGGAAGAACTTCTCTTTTTTCTGCGGCGCGCCGACGTGACATTTCTCTCTACCTCTACTTACTTGGGTCGCTTTGTACCATACTTTGATCGGCCTTGACGGCGATCCTGAACACCTTGGGTATCTAAAGTACCACGTATAACGTGATAACGAACACCAGGAAGGTCCTTAACACGACCGCCTCTGATTAGCACCACGGAATGCTCTTGAAGATTGTGACCTTCTCCAGGAATATAGCCGGTTACTTCAAAACTATTCGATAATCTGATACGTGCAACTTTCCGCAGAGCCGAGTTAGGCTTTTTTGGTGTCATTGTACTGACACGCGTGCAAACACCTCTTTTCTGTGGACAAGACTGCAAAGCAGGAACCTTATTCCGTTCCACTTGAGGCTTCCGCGGCTTCCGAATCAATTGACTTATCGTCGGCATTCAAAACTTCCTTTTTATTGGCTGTAATCCAGCAACACAAGCTACAAACTTATGCAATCACACACCCTCAACAGAGCTACATTAAAAAAACACTGCCAAGCCAGGCTTGAACAGCATATAACGCAGTAAACGAAGCGGATACTACATCTCTGCGTGCCCCTGAGTCAAGAGGCAATGCACTCCTTTAGCAATTTTTATGTCGCGGCCTGCTAAAGGAGCTCTCTAACCATTTGAAATCCCGCAGATTTGCGCCGTCTAAGCGACCCCTTCTACAGATGATGACCCACCACCCGACTGCGCCAACGAAAGGACTCGATCCTTTTCAGCAGCGACACGCTTTTTCTCGGTTAACATCTTCCCAGTTCCAATGGGGATGAGACGTCCAACAATAATATTTTCCTTCAGTCCAACAAGATTATCCACTTTTCCTGACACGGCAGCATCGGTCAAGACTCGTGTTGTCTCTTGGAAAGACGCTGCAGAGAAGAATGAACGCGTCTGTAGAGACGCCTTCGTTATTCCCTGCAATACAGGAGATGCTTTTGCGGGTCTCAAGCCTTCTTTCTCGGCCTTTTCATTTTCTTCCAAAAATTCAGCCTTATCAATAAACTCACCAACAAGCAGCATGGTCTCACCTGGATCAACCACTTCTACCTTTTGAAGCATCTGCCGGGCAATAACCTCAATATGCTTGTCGTTGATCTTCACACCCTGAAGTCGATACACTTCCTGGATTTCATTAATAAGATAATTTGCAAGGGCCTCCACTCCCATGATCCTCAAGATATCATGGGGGGCGGGGTTTCCATCAACAAGGGAATCACCACGGCGGACAAATTCACCTTCTTGAACAGCTATGTGCCTTCCCTTAGGGACCAAATACTCTGTTGGTGCCTCATTTTCGTCATCAGGAATAACAACCAGGCGTTGCTTTGTCTTATAGTCCTTGCCAAATTCAACACGACCATCACATTCACTAAGAATTGAGCTGTCTTTCGGGCGACGTGCTTCAAACAATTCAGACACCCTAGGAAGACCACCGGTGATATCTCTTGTTTTGGAAGACTCTCTCGGCAATCTGGCCAAGACTTCACCAGCTTTCACTGTTGCCCCATTCTCCACATTCAGAATAGCATCGACCGACAAGTAGTACTTGGCTTCCATTCCATTGGCAAGTTTGATGGGCTTTCCTTTTTTGTCACGCAATACGATATGCGGCCTCAAAGAAACACCGCGAGCCTGTTGACGCCAGTCCACTACCACACGGTTGGTAATTCCAGTTGCCTCATCCATGATTTCACGCAAGGAAAGGCCATCTGTAAGATCCATATAGTGAACAATTCCTTCTTGTTCTGTAAGAACGGGCATTGTATATGGATCCCACTCGGCGAGTTTCTTATCCTTTTCAACTTTATCGCCCTCTTTAACAAACAGTTTTGCTCCGTATGGAACCTTATGTTGAGAACGTACACGTCCACCTGCATCCTTAAGAATTACTTCACTATAGCGACCCATCACAATATCTTCGCCGTCAGCATTCTTAACAATATTATGGTTTGCAAATGCGATGATAGCTGGGAATGGCGCTTCAACACTGGATTGCTCAATTTCTCTCTTCGCCGTTCCGCCAATATGGAACGTTCTCATGGTAAGCTGCGTTCCTGGCTCACCAATTGACTGAGCCGCGATCACTCCCACGGCTTCACCCACATTCACATTGGTCCCTCTCGCAAGATCTCGACCATAACAAAGGGCACATATGCCTGCACTTGCCTCACATGTGAGAGCAGATCGGACAATAACATCAACGATGCCTGTCTTTTCAACGGCTTCGGCCGTAGGTTCATCTACCATTACTCCCTTAGCAACAATCAACTTGTTGGTAACAGGATCCGTAATATCAGCACAAACAACGCGTCCCAAAATTCGGTCTGACATGGAAGCAATCACGTTTCCACCTTCCATCACGGTTTGAATGCCGATTCCTTTTTCAGTACCGCAATCATTCTCCAAAATGACACAATCTTGCGCCACATCAACGAGACGACGTGTCAAATAGCCCGAGTTAGCCGTTTTCAAAGCCGTATCAGCAAGACCTTTTCGCGCTCCGTGAGTAGAGTTAAAGTATTCCAGAACGCTCAGGCCTTCTTTAAAGTTTGAGATAATGGGTGTTTCAATAATTTCACCAGAAGGTTTCGCCATCAATCCACGCATACCAGCAAGCTGTTTCATCTGAGCGACAGAGCCTCGAGCACCTGAATGGGCCATCATGTAAACAGAGTTTACAGGCTCACCCTTTTTCGTCTCAGAGATAGCCTTCATCATGGCCTCAGCCACAAGGTCACTACAATGGGACCAAATGTCCACGACCTTGTTATATTTTTCACCTTGTGTGATAAGACCGTCCTGGTATTGCTTTTCGTACTCGGCAACTTTTGCAGTAGTTTCTTCTATAAGTTTTTTCTTTGCTTCGGGAATAATCAAATCATTCATACCAAAGGAAACACCTGAAGAGGAAGCATAGGAAAAACCAATTCCCATAACCCGATCTGCGAAAATTACCGTTTCTTTTTGACCACAGTGACGGTAAACAGCGTCAACCATGGAGCTAACATCTTTAGAAGTCAAAAGTTTGTTGATCAAAGAAAAATTAACTTTTGGATTACGAGGAAGAATCTCAGATAACAGCATACGACCAGGTGTTGTCTCAACGGTCTCTACCGTAGGATTCCCATCCGCGTCCACTCCCTTATAGCGAGCCTTTATCTTCGCGTGCAGGGACACTGCTTTTTCGTCCAAGGCTTTTTCAATCTCACCGATGGAAGCAAATAGCGTACCCTCACCCTTCTCATCTTCACGTTCCATGGTAAGATAGTAAAGACCTAGCAAAATATCCAAAGAAGGAACAATGATGGGCTTACCACTGGCAGGACTCAAAATGTTGTTGGTAGACATCATCAGAACGCGTGCTTCCAACTGGGCTTCAATGGAAAGAGGTACGTGGACTGCCATTTGGTCTCCGTCGAAGTCAGCGTTAAAAGCCGTACAAACGAGCGGATGCAACTGAATGGCCTTACCTTCGACAAGTACAGGCTCAAAAGCTTGAATTCCAAGTCTATGAAGGGTCGGTGCACGGTTCAGAAGAACTGGATGTTCACGAATCACTTCTTCCAAAATATCCCATACTTCTGGTCGCGCTTTTTCAACCATCCGTTTGGCAGCTTTAATAGTTGTAGCCAAACCATACTTTTCAAGTCGAGAATAAATAAAAGGCTTAAATAGCTCTAGGGCCATTTTCTTGGGAATACCGCACTGATGGAGCATTAGATTAGGCCCCACCACGATCACAGAACGCCCGGAATAGTCTACACGCTTTCCAAGAAGGTTTTGACGGAAACGCCCCTGTTTTCCCTTCAGCATATCAGCCAAGGACTTGAGAGGACGTTTGTTCGTACCAGCAATTGGTCTAACACGGCGGCTGTTGTCAAAAAGAGCATCAACAGATTCCTGAAGCATGCGCTTTTCGTTTCGAATAATAATATCTGGCGCCTTAAGATCGAGGAGTCTCTTCAAACGATTGTTTCTGTTAATCACCCGTCGATATAGATCGTTCAGATCAGAAGTTGCAAAGCGACCCCCATCCAACGGCACCAATGGGCGCAACTCAGGAGGAATAACCGGCAGAACTTCAAGAATCATCCATTCAGGACGTGTCCCCGACTTAAGGAATGGCTCTATAATTTTCAGGCGCTTCACTAATTTCTTGCGGCGCACTTCAGAACCGGTCTCTTTAAGCTCTGCACGAAGTTTTACCCGTTCGGCGTCCATATCAACGGAAGCCAACAAAGTACGTACAGCTTCTGCACCAATACCCGCCGTAAAAGCATCTTCCCCGTATTCGTCCTGAGCCTCAATGTACTCTTCTTCAGAGAGAAGCTGGTTCATCTTCAAAGGCGTCAAGCCTGGCTCAATCACCACATAGTTTTCAAAATAGAGAACGCGCTCCAGGTCCTTTAGCGTAATATCGAGCATCAATCCAATACGGGAAGGAAGCGACTTAAGGAACCAAATGTGAGCCACTGGTGTGGCCAACTCAATATGACCCATTCTCTCACGACGAACCTTCGCCATGGTTACTTCGACGCCACACTTTTCACAGACAACGCCGCGATATTTCATCCGCTTATATTTACCGCAGAGACATTCATAGTCTTTGGTAGGACCAAATATTCGCGCACAGAACAAGCCTTCACGCTCCGGACGGAAAGTTCTATAGTTGATCGTTTCGGGCTTTTTTACTTCCCCAAATGACCAAGATCTAATTTTTTCTGGACTCGCGATTGAGATCCTAATTTGATCAAAGTTCTGTGGATTCGTGTTCTGACCAAGTATATTTAGCATTTGATTGCTCATGGATGACTCCTGATTACGCAAACTTACTTTTCATAAAAAGAACCCCTATTTGGTTCCTTTAAATTCCATATCCATTCCAAGGGACCGAAGCTCTTTCACGAGAACGTTGAAAGATTCCGGAATACCTGGCTCAAAATTAGTATCGCCACGGATGATTGCTTCATAAAGCTTTGTCCGTCCGTTAACATCGTCCGACTTAACAGTAAGCATTTCTTGAAGAGTATAGGCAGCACCATAGGCCTCTAGAGCCCAAACTTCCATTTCTCCAAAACGCTGTCCACCGAACTGGGCCTTACCACCCAAAGGCTGTTGGGTCACAAGACTGTAAGGGCCGATAGAACGAGCATGAATCTTATCATCTACCAAGTGATGCAGTTTCAAAATATATATGTATCCAACTGTCACTTTTCGGTCGAGTTTTTCTCCAGTCAAACCATCATAAAGAGTCTCTTGCCCTGTAGGATCCAAATTGGCTTGCTTAAGCAACTCAATGACATCACTTTCATGAGCACCATCGAAAACAGGAGTAGCCATAGGAACCCCTGGCGTTAGATTCTTCCCTAATTCCATAAGATCATCATCATTCATGGCCTTTATGGTGCTTAAGTCTGTCTTATCTGAATAAACAGTATCCAAAAACTTTCGGAGCTCTTTAACAGACTTTTCATCTTTTTTGGCCTTATCGGAAGAGTTGCGCTGGACATTATTTACCAACTCACCGATTTGCTTTCCTAGACCAGCTGCAGCCCAACCCATGTGAGTCTCAAGAATTTGCCCTACGTTCATACGAGATGGGATTCCCAATGGGTTTAAGATAATATCCACAGGCGTTCCATCTTCCAGGTAAGGCATATCTTCCACCGGAACAATCTGGGAAATAACACCCTTGTTACCATGGCGACCAGCCATCTTGTCACCTGATTTTATCTTACGCTTAACAGCCACGTAGACCTTGATCATCTTCATGACACCTGGCAACAACTCGTCTCCACGACGAATTTTCTCTACTTTGTCACTGAAACGCTCTTCAATATACTTAATGCTCTCATCAATTTGCTTTTTGAGAGATTCGATATCTTTCATCTTCTTGTCATTTCCAATGACAATCTGACGCCACTGACCTTTTGTAAACTTAGAGAAAACATCTTCTTTAAGCTCGGTCCCTTTCTTCAAGCCTTTAGGACCACTCACAGCCTTTTCGCCTTTAAGAAGTCCTTTCAACCGATCGTTGAAACTGCCTTCCAAAATGGCGCGCTCAGCATCCTTATCCTGGGCAAGACTCTCGATTTCTTCCTGCTCAATCGCCAAGGACCTCTCGTCTTTTTCAATACCCCGACGCGAAAAGACGCGTACATCTACGACGGTTCCACCACCACCGGGAGAAACACGTAAGGAGGTATCACGTACATCAGAAGCCTTTTCTCCAAAAATCGCCCGCAGAAGCTTTTCTTCCGGCGTCATGGGAGATTCACCCTTTGGCGTCACTTTACCCACAAGAACATCGCCTGGATGAACTTCAGCCCCGACATGAACAATACCTGCTTCATCTAGATTTCTAAGACTTTCTTCACCAACATTAGGAATATCACGAGTTATATCCTCGCTTCCTAATTTGGTATCTCGGGCCATTACTTCAAATTCTTCGATATGGATAGAAGTAAAAACATCCCCACTAACGAGACGCTCAGAAATAACAATAGAGTCCTCAAAGTTATAACCGTGCCATGACATAAATGCCACAAGCACGTTCCGGCCTAGTGCCAATTCTCCTAAGTCAGTTGAAGGCCCATCAGCAATAATATCATCTGCCTTTACCTTATCTCCAACCTTTACCAATGGAAGTTGGTTAATACACGTATCTTGGTTAGATCTTTGGAACTTCTCCAAATTATAAATATCAACACCGGCCGCCGAGTGAGAAGTCTCCCCCGTTGCCTGAACAACGATTCGGCTAGCATCAACCTGGTCAACAACCCCCTCGCGCTTAGCAACAATGGTTGCGCCAGAGTCTCTTGCAACCGCCGCTTCCATGCTGGTTCCAACAAGAGGCGCCTGAACACGCAATAGAGGAACGGCTTGCCGTTGCATGTTTGATCCCATCAATGCACGGTTAGCATCGTCATTTTCCAGGAAAGGAATCAGTGAAGCTGCCACAGAAACAAGTTGCTTTGGCGAAACGTCTATAAGATCTATGTCGCCTGCAGGCACATTCTCAAATTCACCTTGCCGGCGGCAACTAACAAACTCAGTGGCAAAACGATTATCCGAAGTCAGCTCAGCATTACTCTGGGCAATGGTATGTCTTTCTTCTTCCATAGCAGAAAGATAGACAACATTATCGGTTACTTTCTTCTTTTCAACCTTTCGATATGGGGTCTCAATGAACCCATATTTGTTGATTCGCGCAAAGGTGGAAAGAGAGTTAATCAAGCCAATGTTCGGACCTTCAGGTGTTTCAATGGGACATATCCGACCATAGTGAGTCGGATGCACGTCACGCACTTCAAAGCCCGCACGCTCACGTGTTAGACCCCCTGGGCCCAAAGCAGACAAGCGCCGCTTGTGAGTAATTTCTGAAAGCGGATTGGTTTGGTCCATAAATTGCGACAACTGTGAAGACCCAAAGAATTCACGAATGGCCCCAACAACAGGCTTAGCATTGATGAGATCATGGGGCATTACTGTATCGATTTCGAGAGAACTCATGCGCTCACGAATAGACCTTTCCATCCGTAGAAGCCCAATACGTAGTTGATTCTCCAGCAATTCTCCAACAGAGCGGATACGCCTGTTCCCCAAATTGTCAATGTCATCAACATTTCCTCTACCATCCTTCAAATCCAAAAGAATTTTTAAGATTGCAAGAATGTCATCTTTCCGAAGGGTTCGGATACTGTCTTCTGTTTCAAATCCCAGACGGGCATTCATTTTGACACGACCAACAGACGATAGGTCATATCGGTCATTTGTGAAAAAGAGACCGTTAAAGAGTGCTTCAGCACCTTCCAACGTTGGTGGCTCACCCGGACGCATAACACGGTAGACATCCATAAGAGCTTCTTCTCTATTTGAATTCTTATCCGCAGCAAGGGTATTTCGAATATAGGGGCCAACGTTTATGTAATCGATGGCAAGCACTGGAATAGACGTGATTTTTGCCTTATCAAAACTCTTAAGCAGCTCTTCACTAATTTCATCACCAGCCTCAGCCAGGACTTCACCAGTTGACGCATTGATTGTGTCTTGGGACAAAAACTTGCCGATTATATCATCGGCGGGCAAACGAATCTTTTTAAGACCATCTTCTTGAAGTTTCTTGGCAAGTCGTGGGGTAATCTTTTTTCCGCCCTCTACAACTGCTTTACCTGTCTTAGCGTCAACTAGGTCTCTAATGAGCTTGATACCTAGCCACTGATCAGGATGGAATTCGGTTTCATATCCCTCCTTATTACGCTTATAGGTGACTGAATCATAAAAGGTACCAAGTATCTCTGCTTTCCCCATGCCCGTAACTTCGCTAGGATCAAGCTCTTTACCCTTCTTCTCTGCTTCAAGGCGCAGCTTGTGTGTCTGAAAGCTATCCAAACACATCAAAAAGGACGTCACTGGTAGTTTACGGCGACGATCTATTCGAACAAACATTAAGTCCTTAGCATCAAACTCAAAGTCCAACCAAGATCCACGATATGGAATGACGCGCGCAGCAAATAGATACTTACCAGACGAATGAGTCTTACCACCGTCATGGTCAAAGAAAACACCTGGAGAACGATGCATCTGGGAAACGATAACCCGCTCCGTTCCATTGATAACGAAGGTACCATTCCCAGTCATAAGCGGGATATCACCAAGGTATACATCTTGTTCTTTGATATCTCTTATGGAACGTGCTTCACTTTCTTCATCAATATCCCACACAACGAGGCGTAAAGTCGCCTTCAGAGGCGCAGCATACGTTATGTCGCGCTGCTGACATTCCTCAACATCAAACTTTGGATCCCCAAAATCAAAACTGACAAACTCAAGCTGAGAGCGACCAGAATAATCTTTAATGGGAAAAACAGAATGCAGAACCTCTTGCAGGCCAATATTTTTCCGCTTTTTAGGAGAAACATTCGTCTGTAAAAATTTTTCGTAAGATGACTTTTGAACCTGGATTAAGTTGGGCATTGGCACAACTGATGAAATGCGCCCAAAGCTTTTGCGAATTCGTTTCCGTTCCGTAAATGACTTCGCCATGTATGATCCTCTACGCCTTATATGTTATGATTGAGGAATATTCCTCTACATCACCCTAAACTATAAATACACTTAAAGGAGAGGCAGACATGCCACCTCTCCTGACTTACTTCGAATAAGGTATCGCCTTATGACAACTCAACAGTTGCACCGGCTCCTTCAAGCTGAGCTTTGAACTTTTCAGCTTCATCCTTGTTTACGCCTTCTTTAATTGCTTTTGGCGCGCCATCAACAAGATCTTTTGCCTCTTTAAGTCCCAAGCCTGTAATCGTGCGAACTTCTTTAATCACAGCGATTTTTTTATCTCCGGCACTCTTCAAGACAACATCAAACTCAGTCTTTGCTTCAGCAGCACCCGCAGCATCACCACCACCAGCTGCTGCAACAGCAACAGGAGCCGCCGCAGATACGCCCCATTTTTCTTCTAAAAGCTTGCTCAACTCGGCAGCTTCAATAATTGTTAGCTCTGACAAACTGTCCACAATCTTTGCTAAATTAGCCATATTTCTCTCCTCTTTACATCTTCTAACAGAAAGCCCTTTTGCTTTCTCTATTACGTTTAACTATTCCCATAAGCCGAACACACACGGGCTACTTGCTCTGCAGGGATCTTCACAATACGTGCAATTTGAGTTGCTGGCGCTGAAATCACAGCAATAAGTTGGGAACGAAGCTCATCCAATGAAGGAAGCTTAGCCAACTGCTTGATCTCATTTTCGTTAAGTACCTTGCCATTCAAGATACCGCCAACAATCGACAACTTATCATTATCATTTGAAAAGTTAACGGCTACCTTAGCAGCAGCTACCGGATCAGACGATGTTGCCAAAGCCATGGGCCCCTTAAAAAAAGGCTCCAAGTCCTCAAAGTTAGTTCCCTTAACAGCAATACGAGCCAATGTGTTTTTAATCACCTTATAGGACGCATCTGCTTCTCTCATCTTAAGACGAAGATCTGTTGCCTCAGCAACAGAAAGACCAACCTGCCGTGTTACCACTGCAAGAGATGACTCCGTTAAGTTCTGATGAAGAGAAGCTACTTGCTTTTCCTTCGTCGATCGATCCACTTGATCGTCTCCTTGCTCATCGCGTTGTTGTACTGGCGACAAAGACTCCCGAAAGAATCAATGCCAACTTCCTGTCCCAGAAGTTTTGACCAACACCCGATGATGGTTTTGGACGTACTCCCGTTTCATGTTGGCATCTTCAAAAGACATTAAGGCAAAAATGCCACCTACAATCTCGAACAGAGTCGCGTCCTACTCACTTGTAAAAGTCAGAAGACGCAATAGTTGGAAACTATTACGCCATCCTCACCTAAAAATCAAGATCTATTTTTCATATTTTGCAAAGTAGTTCTGGCAAAACATGAAACATGTAGATCTCTTACTTTCCACTACCGTGCTCGACTTTGACCCCAATGCCCATTGTCGAGCTTATGGCTATCCTCTGAATGTAAGTTCCCTTAACACCACTGGGGCGTGCTTTAGCCACCGTATCAATAAAAGTTTGCACATTTTCAACCAACTTTTTCTGATCAAAACTGGCTTTGCCTACTCCGGAATGAACGATGCCCGTTTTTTCGGCCCTATACTCGACTTGGCCACCTTTAGCAGCCTCGACAGCCTTTGCAACATCCGTGGTTACCGTTCCTAATTTCGGATTTGGCATTAGCCCACGAGGCCCAAGAACTTTACCAAGACGTCCAACAAGAGCCATCATATCAGGAGTTGCAATACAACGATCAAAATCCATTTTGCCCTTTTGGACGGTCTCAAGCAGGTCTTCGGCTCCAACAATGTCGGCACCAGCTTTCTTAGCTTCCTCTGCTTTTGCATCCTTTGCAAAAACGGCGACGCGCAAAGTTTTTCCAGTCCCATGGGGAAGTTGAATCACGCCTCGAACATTCTGATCAGCCTTACGGGGATCCACATTAAGATTCATGGCAATTTCAATGGTTTCATCAAATTTTGCCTTCGCACGTTCTTTCACCATTTTCACAGCTTCATCAAGAGAATAGGTTTTCTCTAAATCTATTCCTTCGTGAGCTTTCTTAAGTCGCTTTCCAAGTTTTGCCATGATCTTACCCTACAACCTCTATATTCATTGAGCGCGCAGACCCTCTGATCATCTCACAGGCTGCCTCAATATCGTTCGCATTCAAATCGGACATTTTTTGTTCCGCAATCTCTTTAACTTGCTTTGCTGTAATTTTAGCAACTGGATCTCCTCGTCCAGGCGTTGAAGATCCCTTGGAAACTTTTGCCGTTTTTTTCAAATAGTATGATACAGGCGGCTTTTTCGTCGTAAATGTAAATGTACGATCGGCATAGGCCGTAATCACAGTTGGAATTGGAGCTCCGGACTCAAGCTCCTGTGTCTGAGCATTAAAAGCCTTACAAAATTCCATAATATTGAGTCCCCTTTGACCCAATGCAGGACCAACGGGCGGTGACGGATTGGCTTTACCAGCCGGCACCTGCAGTTTTATGTAACCAACAATCTTTTTCGCCATAAATTACCTCATAAATTGAGCTTATGGTACGATCCTGGCCGGATCTCCCATAAATTAATTAATCGAGCTTTTCAACTTGTGTGAAATCTAGATCCACCGGCGTTGAACGCCCAAAAATGGAAACAGACACTTTCAAGCGTGTCTTTTCCTCTTCGATATCTTCCACCACTCCGTTAAAAGTATTGAAAGGACCATCACAAACACGAACTTGCTCTCCAATTGAAAAATGAACAATCATTTTGTTAGAAGAACCCCCTTCCTCTACTTGAGTCAGGATCCGCTGCGCTTCAGCTTCGCTAATTGGACTCGGCTTTCCTCTTGCTCCTAGAAATCCAGTCACTTTCGGAACATCTGTAACCAAATGCCAAGTCTCATCCTTCAAATCCATCTTCACAAGGACATAGCCAGGGAAAAACTTCCTCTCAGCATTCACCTTGTTCCCACGTCGAATCTCTATAACATCCTCCGTAGGCACCAGAACTTCAGAAAATTTAGATTGGAGGCCCTTCTTTTTGGCCTGCTCTTCAATGGCCTCAGCCACCTTTTTTTCAAATCCAGAATAAACGTGAACAACGTACCAATGATGCCCTTCAGCCATTTCCTTACATCCCCCACCCTAAAATAAACCGAACAATTTTTGAAAGAACCTGGTCTACCAAAAGGAAAAACACCGCTGCCAACGCAACCATGATCATAACCATAATTGTTGTAACAACTGTTTCTTTCCGAGTCGGCCACGTTACCTTTGAGACTTCCTGGCGGACTTCACGGGAAAATTCTATGGGATTCTTCATTTCTAACCATTAATTAATAAACATTCGATATGACATACATAACTTATAACAATAAATCAAGTGTTGGCAGGAGTGGAGGGTCTCGAACCCCCAACCTCCGGTTTTGGAGACCGGCGCTCTAGCCAATTGAGCTACACTCCTAAAATTGAGTAAAAATAAAGAGGTGCTTTCGACACCCCTTTATTTTTTTCTCAAATTTTCTACTTGAGGACCTTGGTAACAACACCAGCACCAACCGTATGACCACCTTCACGGATGGCAAATCGAACACCATCATCCATCGCAATCGGCGCTATCAAGACTACTTTCACCTTTACCGTA
>JABJFC010000046.1 GCA_018662925.1 Alphaproteobacteria bacterium
AGAGGAAAATTGTTTTATAGATTAATTCAACAGGCACTTGAAATCGACCCAGTCCCAGCTAAATTGCTAGCGGGAGTTGGTGGCTAGTGGACACAGCTGCATACGTGATCTTGCTTGTGGAGTAAACCGCATACCCAGGTTAAAGAAAATAATTATCAGTGTTTTATGCATTTTTATTGTGTTTCATGCCAATATTACTTGATCTTAATTTAAGATACGAGTGTATATCGCCGTCTAAAAAGCGAAAAATAAGATCTATTTTTCTGATACTTTGTCTAATAGAAAGTGCCCAAAAGACCTTCCAGCAGGCATCCTGAAGAAATTCAACTTGATCCATCTAATGTTTAGATGCCGACATCTAATTATTGATATTGAATGCAACCGCTTTTTTTCATTTAATAACAATTGAATACTGTCTTGAGAGTTCTAGTTCTTAAGAGTTATGTGTCATGTGAACCGATGGTTCTAATTTTTGTTATATGAACCAGATTTAACTTCCACCGGGAACTCTCCCCAGTCCCGGTGGTTTTTCTTAGGGGGCTGCTGTGGTTTCATGTGCTTTTTGTATGGACGAGCGGGGAATATTTTTCCACATGCTTTTTTTTAAAAGACGGTCAGAAACGCACAAATCGCTTCTGCACTCTTATGTTTGGTGGTATGTGTTAAGGAATGATTGGGGGTGAAAAATGTCTTATAGTACTGAGGTGCGAAAGAAGGTTTTAGATCTGGTTGCGTCTGGCGTCAGCAAGTCGGAAGCTGCTCGGCGCGTTGGCATCACGCGCATTTGTCTCTGCAACTGGCTGAAGGCCGAAGACCCGCTGCTTATTAAAAAGCCCGGCCCCAAGGCCCCATTCAGACTCAACCGTGAAGAACTCAAGGCCTACATGGAAGCCAACCCCGAGGCCTCTATGAAAAAAATTGCCGACCATTTTGGGGTGGCCAACTCCACAGTCTGGTACGCCTGTCAAAAACTTAGCTAAGGGGCCGTGAATCTTGTGGATTTGTGGCAGGGCGGAATGTGTGTCTTTTGTGGTAAGGTGTTATGAGTGTGTATGTGCAATTATGATTTTATGCAATTCAGAATTCTTCGCAGCCGTAAGCGCGCCCTAGGGTTCTTTATGATCTGGAATCCAGGGAAATAGAGTCCAAAGGGAAATTCTTAGATAAAAATCGAAGCCATATTTTTTTAGCACCCCCTGAATCGTCAGTATAAACACAACCCTCTCAAGCAAATAGTCTTTTTCTTTTCTAGCGAATAATTAGCTAAAAGCATCTAATCATACTGCTTGAATAAGATCAAAAAAATGCCTTTAATGAAACATGAATTAGGAAGGCTTGTCCGCTTTCGGCACTAACTTTCAAGCTTTTCCAAATTCATGTGTGCTACTTGGTGACACCACCTTTTACTTACCCACCGGCATGATTCTTCCCCCATCCGGTGGGATTTTTATATGAGGCGTGTGGAGATTGAGGAGGGGTATGTGATAGGACTAAAATTTAGATAGTTATCATCACGAGAGCAAAACGAGGACAAAAGAAAATAAGTGTGTTATTGGGCGACTGTTATCTCGGGAGCAGGCAGCTATCGTTATGACTTGTCTTGTCCCACTATTTTTGTGCTAGGCAGCATCAGCATCCTTCCAGTATTCATCTGGTACAAACTCTGCCTCATTTGGTGAGCTGGATGCTTCTGAATTATAAGACTTTGAACTGGGCGAGGATCCTGTGCTGTCAGAGGAAGTGCCTTCAGTTCCGCTGGAGCTAGAAGTAGCTGGGGGGGCGTATTTAGGATAGCTTGATAGCTCTTTCATAGGAATATTATCGTTTGAGCTCGTGAGATTTTCATCAAGGAGCCGTTTACTTAAACTAAAAGAAGAGTTAGAATTGCTAGGACCTTTCGAGTTGCGAGAACAACAGCCTTTTATGCCGCCACAGATCATTTTTAAACCTCCCCAACATGCTGTCCAAAGATCTTCTGGTTCTTCCTCCGAAATTTCCCAATAATCTCCCAATTCTAAATCATTTAAAACACTTTCTTGGACTGATTCATGATTGCTAACCTCTATATTGATCTGTGTCTCCATCTCTGTACGTAACTCTGAGATGTTATCAGCATCAGGCTGCGGAAACTCTCCCTCTTTCATTTTCATCTTGCTGCTCCGGACAGTCTCGAGAGCGCTATATAAATTCACAATGGTGTCATCACTTGCCTTTGTGACAAATAGTGATGCCTTGTAAAGCATATCACTAATTTCATCACGCATCTGCACGTAGTCAGAATCTGTAAAGAGAGAGCTATTCATTCGATAATGTTCATCGTATCTCTTATTCCTTTGGCGTATCCTATCAATATTTGTAATCACATCTTGACATTTTTGACCAAAAACTTCGTGCATTTCCACACCATCCGTTAACATCAACGGCCAAACCGATCCAAACTCAATATATTGACGCTCTAAAAGCAAGTCGAATAGTTGATTTATACTAAGATTGTTTATTTGTTCTGTAGTGTATCCATCCACTAGCAATCGTTCAACTCCAGCATCAAACTGTGCATGAATTGGCAACAGCGACGTAGGAAGTGAAAGGTAGACCGAGGCTAGATAAGAAGCAACGTCCAGCACTGCCCTCTTTTTCCTGTGTCGCTCTTTGTACTCATACTCTATTACCTCTTCTACCTCATTGGGATTATATCCCGAAATGCGATTAAACAGATTTCCTGTCATTCGAGAAAAGGTCACAGCCCCCTTAAGGCCATATGCAGTCATGAGCGATGCGTACGGGTATGTTATTTCTGGATAAGGATCAAAAGATATAGGAGCATCTTTCGAAACAAGTCCAACTTGACTCTGAAGTACTTTTATAACATATCTTGCTGCAATAAATCCCGCATACGAGGATGCTAGGCCGAATATGGCCCCCACGACACGTGCAGATATAAACGCTTTGGTTTTCCATGAGTTTGGCTTCTTAGTATGAAAACCCTCTACATCTATATCATGAAGTTCGCTCATGAGGGCTAAATTGTGTGCTCCTGAGTTCGCATGTTTTGCTCCATATATTCTATGAGCTGATAGTAACTTATACAGATTTAATACTTCTTCATTAGGTAACGTCCCTACTTTCCGAGCTGAGTTTGCAAAAGATTTCTTTATGTCGATTCTTTTCTTCTTTATTGGACTAGGGCCCTGTGAAAATCTGTCCCATAATCCATTAAGTCCCTCCGAACCATTCCGATATATTGCATTCCAACGTGAGAATCCTAAACAAATTACAGATACTGCTTTGACAAAGGCTGAATCGGCAGAAGAGTCTAGATAAACGCTTCCGACTTTTAAAGCTAATAGGGCAGATAATATCCTCAGTCCAGCATCCCCTACGCGTCTTATGATTGATCTGTTGTTTTTTCTAGAGGAATCTTTTAGTTCTAGGGAGAAACAATGATTTTTATGTTTTGGACTCTCCTTTAAATGATCTAAGCTTGATTTCATAGAGACTATTTCTGGGAAAAGAACCATGATCAATGCAGTTACGCCAACCACGTTTGCATCATCTTGATTAGTAATGTTTAATATAGTACCAATTGAATCATCTTCCTCAAAGATAACTGAAATAGCATAGGCCGAAAACCCACCAAGAACTCCAGAAGTTATCCAAGTTACAATTTCTTCTTTTAATGTAGTTTCTGCATTAAAGATACTAGATTTTCTGTTATTAATTGCTTTAGAAAAAACATCAAAAAAAACTTGCAATTTTGGGCTTTTAGTCAAGATTTTTTCGTATGATAACACCAGTCGGCTCATTCGATTGTAAGTTTCTGGTAATTGCAAGTATTCTCGTTTTATAGTGTCAGAGTTGAGTACATCCTCCAATTTTTGGAGTCTGTCATCCATGTGAGGATTTCTACTAGCTGCTAAATCTATTTCCTCCTGATTATTACAATAATTGAAAGCAAAGGACGCATTACAAACAAATAGCCCAAACCACATAATTGCTATAATTAATCTAGTCATATACATCATTTCCTTCCTCTAATTTTGTAAAAATTACAAAATTGCGTTAGGAAGCAATTTTTTCTGAGTAAGGCAAATCAAGTTGCTACCTTCCAAATCTGGTATACTTCCTACCCCAAGAGTAATCCACAAACACGGATGAACCTGCCCCACTCAAAGGCTTTCCTTCCAGACTCTTCAAAACTTCTCTGGCCGAATCGCTATCGCTGAGGAGGTCTGCCTCCATATCGATGCTAGCAGCATCTGAAACATGCTTAATGTTTATGCCAAGGGAGACATCATCGCCCTTCTCATTCTTAGCCGTCAAGAAACCATTAGGAGGCCGCATGTAAAAGGAGGTCGGATCCGTGCTCTTAACCCACTCTTTGGCAAAATCGGCATTGTCCATCTTTGCCACAAGCAATTTCTTTTCATCGCCCTTATGGGAATAAGTCAGCGACAACACATCACAATCTTGAGCCGCAATCTGGAAAGATCTCTCATCATCTTTTGGTGTCGGGTCTTTTGCCGTTGGCACTTTTGATGTCGACGAGACAGTCATGCTCTTGGGATAAACGATGTAATTGGCTTCCCCATCGTGCTTGTATGTAATGACCGTGAACTCAACAACTGCCTTGGGATCCTTCACCATTTTCACCCAATCCTTGGTATCGTCTTCCTCATAGGCTGCTAATGCACCAAAACTAATTTTGTTCCCCGCTGCCTTAAGGGAGCCCGGCGCAAATACTTGCGTGAGCCGCCCTTCCTTTTCAACGAACGCAGATATGACCACAACCGCATACAAATCGTTCTTCTTAACATAATCCGCCACCTGGGCCCACGTCACACTCTCTTGAATGCGATGGCTTGGGCGATCCTTGATCCCTTTTATGGATTCTGTCGCTTCAAACTCTGCCGTCACCAACCCTTGCGGGAATTTGATAAAATCTGAGGCAAATAGCCTTATTGGCTTCACAAAAGTCTTATAGTACTTATCAACTGATTTAGAGTCAGCGGACTTTTGCCCATCTGAACGTGCCACCTTAGACGCGGTTACGTGACTTCCCGTAAGGACCACAATACCCAATAACAAAACAACGTAACGAACTACATTTAACATTTCTATACCCTTCCTAACGACTCGACACCCTAAACTATGGCCTATATATTTCGAATTAATTACACTACCAACAAGTAAGGTCAACTCTTTTTTACTTTAAAATGATTTATATTTACTTCTATATATATTAGATATATTTCAATTTGATTATGCAATTTGTTTGGTTTTTTGCGTTGTTAATGGAGGCGCTATTGTTTGTGGGAAAATGGTGTGTTGTTGGGAACATGGTCCGTTATTGGCGTGATGGAATGTGAGTCAAATGTCAGTATAATCGTTGTTACAGGCGCTTTTCTGAGCTCTGATTTCCGTTCTCTGGAATCTGTTTTTATGGATCTGTTTTTATGGATCCCGCGATGCCAACTCACGTGAAAGATGGATCCCGTGCTCATAAGAAAAAGGTGGATCCCGCGATGCCAACTCACTCTAAGCCTCTCCGGCTTAAGACGCCGGTTCGACTAGAGTTCCTAGGCTCCGGGAAGACGGCTGTGGGAAGGATGTTAGAACGTACTCCTTAGACTCCGGGAAGACGGAGACTCTGGAATCCTTGTAGTCCAAGGAACACGTCCAAAACTCGTCTTCCCGGCCATTAGGGATTCTTAGCAAGCCGGAGGCGCGCGCTAGAATGCCTTATGAGCGCGGGATCCATACTGCAGGAATCAGGGAAACTTCAAAATCACGTCGTAGCGGCCTGTCCGCCATAGCGCAGAGAAGGCGGAAGCGAAGACGGATGAGCGCGGGATCCAGGGCTCCGAGAAGAGAGGCGCGGAGATATGGACACAAAGTACTTCGTTAGCTCCGGAAAGATGCGAGCGGAATCACCCCACGCGTACGCCAACAAGAATGCCAGCCCTCAAAAAATAGTGAAATCCGTTCAAATCGTCTAACCTAGTGTGATCTAATCAAGTCTACAGAATCACTTATCCTCTTCTTTTCTACTTCTTCAATTCTTTTAGTTATTTCTGCGGCTTTTTTATGAAATTTTTCAAGTTCTTCTGTTGATTTACTTGCTATATATTTTTCCCACATTTGATCTGGTGTGTCCTTTTTTTGTGTGTGGTTTGTGATCCTTCTAGTTTGTTTCTCATCTCCTGAATTACGTTGATCTCCTTCACCTGAAAAAGCCGAACTAGACAATGTAGACACTACAGTGCCCATAATCACAAATAAATATACCAACTGGTTCATAACACCCTCCTTCAAATATTCATCCACTCTCGACAAAATGATACTACTCTAAATTCAAATGTCCATCAAAAACTTATATCCATAAAAATTGATCACTCTCGAAACACTGGCGCTTCAAATCAAGGTCCTTTCAATAAATGAGATATTTCTAGTTTTAACGCCTTTAGAAGCCTCGTATCATTAAAAAAATGTGTAACCTGAGTTGCAAAAGGACCTTTTTCTACTACAGAATCATGAGTAGACGTTAAATTAATTAACTTGAGTCTTGTTTCTTCGTGTGTAACGCCAACTAATTCCACAAACTGATATAACATTTCCATAAACACATCGTCATCCAAATCCCCATATAATCGACGAAAATTACTAATGAACGCTTTTTCAACCTTGCATCTTTTCAAGAACTTCTGATACTGAGAATCCTGATCTCCACACACTTTTATAGCTTCTTTCAAGAGTCCTTCAACATTATCCGGGTTATCCATTTCTAACAACCTCTCTGATAGAGCCGACTGTATCCGATAATAATTTGCATGTTTAAAAACCTGACCGAAGGACAGATTTGTTGCCATACTTGTACCCTCCATACTTATTTCAACCGCCGGACGTGCCCATGAAACGGCACCTGCGTACTGCAACTCCTCATCATTAAAAGCACCTGCTGCCTGGCCGGTACCTATTGAAACAACTGTGAAGTCCGTGATATCAGCTCCATCCCCTGTTGATTGAATTGCTTGTTCAATAGCTGGAAGTACGGGAGTGTTTTCCGCAAGGCCTCCATCTACACCAAGCCTTTTTGGAACAATGTCACCGTCCCCAATGACTACAGAAGGATAATATGTTGGTGCGGAGGAAGATGCAGCAGCAGTTTGCCAAACAAGATATTGATTCGTTTGAGGGTCCGTACTGCTCAATCGTACAACTCCGCCCCCACGACTAATATCATAAGTTGTCACCTGAACAGGGCCCAAAAGTTCATTTAACCGAGTCTTTGTCCCCAATAAAGTTTGTAACTCCTCATCGATTGCTTTTCGAGTATATTTAGGACCACATAGACCTCCGCAATTATAACAGCAACCACAACACCCACAGCACGAAAAAATGCTCTTAAAAAAGCAACGAAGTTTCCCAGAGATAGAAGTCGGACAAACGAGAGATTTGGTGCAATTATCAAAAGCGCAACAACCTGAAAACATATGTCGTGCTCTTGTTTTATAAAATTCTAATATTTCTTTCGCAGAATAGGGCCCTGCGTTCGCTTGACCATTTTTGTAGCTGGACAATAATCCTAAGGCGATGAACGACCCTGTCGAAGTTCCCGTAATACTCCCCTTAAATAGTTCACCAATAGGTAACTCTGTATCTTGCTCAAGCTGCGCTAAAACTTTTATCGTGAAAGCACCCCTCATGCCTCCTCCATCTAGAGCTAAAACCCTTCTCTTAGCTAAATGTAATTCAAGCCTTCCCATTAAAATGTCTATCAATTTGGGGGGTGCATCTTGAATATCTTCTCTCAAAACGTCTACATCATCCGTCGATGTACTTTCTGTTTGGTGAACATTAATCACACGAGGTTTTTGTTCATCAGTTGATTCCTCAGAGTCTCCTCCATAAGCAATCTCTGAAACTGTCATGAAAAAAGTTATGTTTAAAATAAGACATAAAGTTAAAATAAGCTTTGAATGCGTAGCTTTCATATGACCTTCCTAATAATTTCATTCTCATTGCACAACATATGATTTCATTAAGGCCTCGTCGAGAACTTTCTTAGAGATTCCCAACAAGTAACTGTAAGAATGAAAATAAAAAGTTGATCATAGACCATATTAGTAGGGCTAAGTAAGTGCGTGTGAAGTTAGATTGTCTCTCTGAGGCGTTGCACCCCACCCTAGAACGCACAACCAACTAAATCCCAGATGGAACCCAGAGGCGTTTCACCTTGATAAGTTCAGTATTTCCGCCAAAGCGTAGCGATGTTTTACTAAAAGTATAAAAGTTCAGGCCCTTATAAGGGGTCAAGTAACGATAGTTGAACCGCAAGAACCCTGGCTCAGCCATAACTACCACCGGTTCCTTTTGCTTCTGAACAATCATTTTGAAACCATTCACATCTATTTCAATGAGAGTGCCAATGGCCTTCACGGCTTTGATAGCCGCAGCCATACCAGCCGCTGCCGCTGAACTTCCATTCGTCATGTGTCGTGCCTCCCTGTTATGAGCACATACGTATACTATACCACAGCCCGAGCCGCCATTAAGTAATTCACCTTCAGATCGTCGGTCAAAGACCAATCATCGGTAAAAACATCATAGCCCATGCCTTTGAGTTCAGTCGGTCTTACGCCCTTAGGTCGCAAAAACTTGGCAATTTCCGACGGCTTTAAGAACTTTTTCCACTGATGAGTCCCCTTTGGCACCCAATTTAAAATATATTCTGCCGCCACGATGCCCATCAAATAAGACTTGTGTGTCCGATTTAGCGTCGAAAGTAGCATCAGCCCTCCTGGTGCCATCAAATCGCAACAGCTCTCTAAAAAAGCCCCCGGATCCGCCACATGTTCCAAGACCTCCATGGAAATCACCACGTCGTACTTGGCGGCAGCTTTTTTGCCCCCCTCCTCCAACAAGTCATGAGACGTCACAGCTCTATAATCGATATCCAATCCCATTTCCTGAGCATGGGCTTTGGCAACATCTATATTTTCAGGCGTGGCATCGATCCCGGTCACCTGGGCCCCAAGTCGGGCCAAAGGCTCACATAACAGGCCGCCGCCACAACCGATGTCTAAAATCTTTAAGCCCTTAACTTGGCCAAAAATGGCCTCGATCTGTGTCTTAATAAAAGCCAAACGAACCGGATTGATCTTGTGCAAGGCTCTGAAAGGTCCTTGTTCATCCCACCAAGTATTTGCAAGTGATTGAAAATGCTTAATTTCCTCTGGATCTACGGTTGCATTTTGTTTGGGCATCTTCATTCCTTCTTGATTGGCGAGCGCAGAGAAAGTATAGAACTATAGGAAACAGATGAAAAGGCCAAGATCGCTTGGCATGCAAAGAGCAAAGGTTACGCGACAAATCTATGGGTAATATGACAACAAGCACTTCCCAATTGAAAAGCCTCTGGGGCAAAGGACGCGCCTTTCTCGGCACAGAATATGCCCTCCTGGGCGGGGCCATGAGCTGGATTTCTGAACGCAATTTGGTTTCGGCGATCTCCAATGCTGGCGGCTTTGGGGTCATTGCATCAGGATCCATGCCGCCGGAGCTTTTGAAGCAGGAAATCGAGGCCACTAAGGCCATGACCCAAAAGCCCTTTGGCGTGAACCTTATTACTTTGCATCCCCAATTGGATGAGCTGATCGATGTTTGTATCCAGCAAAAAATCACTCATGTGGTCCTTGCCGGCGGCCTGCCCAGCAGCGCCTCTATCAGCAAGCTTAAGGACGCCAATATCAAAGTCGTCTGCTTTGCACCGGCTCTCGTCATTGCCAAAAAGCTTTTGCGCATGGGCGTGGATGCCCTGATCCTGGAAGGCATGGAAGCCGGTGGCCACATTGGCCCCGTTGCCACCAGCGTTTTGGTCCAAGAAATTCTGCCCCACGTGAAGAACCAAGTGCCCGTCTTTGTTGCCGGCGGCATTGGCCGTGGAGAAGCCGTGGTTTCCTATTTGGAAATGGGGGCCTCCGGTTGCCAGTTGGGCACACGCTTTGTCTGCGCCACCGAGTGCATTGCCCATCCCAATTTCAAGCGCGCCTTCATTCGCGGCAATGCCCGGGATGCCCTCCCCACGGTCCAGCTGGACGCCCGGTTCCCCGTGATCCCCGTCCGCGCCATTACCAACGAAGGCTCGCAAGAGTTCCTCGCCCACCAACAAAAAGTTATCGACCGCTTTAACCAAGGCAAGCTGGATCAAAAGGAAGCCCAACTGGAAATAGAGCACTATTGGGCCGGCAGCCTGCGCAAAGCCGTCATCGATGGCGACATAGAGCGCGGATCCCTCATGGCCGGCCAAAGCGTGGGGATGGTCAAATGCGAACAATCGGCTCAAGAAATCATCCAAGAGCTTGTGGCCCAAGCGTTAGAAGCCTTAGAGACTCGGATCGGGGTAGAGACTTTAGGGGGACGGACAGGGCCGGAAGCGGGCAATGATGGAGTTGCGGCTTAGATCTGGTTGCAGCTTAGCAGGGCCTTGATTCGAAGGGAATAACTCATTGAATGCAAATAATAACTTGCTTATTTATTCGTCAATGCCTGCTTTTTATGTTCTAATTTAAGTATAGAATTTACTTAACAAGAGAATAAAACTTGTTAAAAGAGGGAGGCCATGGATAAATATATTTTTATATTGTTTTCGTTTGTTTTGCTCATGTTCATGACAGAGAAGACTTTGGCTGAGGAGTCGCAAGAAGATAAATCATTTATTTGTACATGCAAAGGTGACGGTGAATGTACCGACAATGTAGAAGTTCACAAACCCCAAGACGACCGCTTTTTCATTAATTGGACTGCAGTTGGAAATGCACTTGCTGATCATGGGGTTTATTTATCGCATGATGCTTTCCAACATGCGCTCGATGATTATGTCCTTGAACAAACGAATCATAAATTTAATACGTTGGTCGATCTGAAATCAAAAGAAAAAACGTTATTAGATAATAAAACACCTGATCAGCTTAAAAACGACGCAAAGCAATTGAAAACAAAAATAGCTGCACTAAAGAAACAAGACAAAAAATATGCAGCCGACAAGTCTGACAAAGAAACAAAAGAACGTGAGTTAAATACTTTAAATACGCAGGTAAAGAATTTAAAAACGCAGTTAAAGAATTTAAAAAAGAATTTACAGACGAAGTTAAGCTCGCTTGTAGAAAGTATTAACCAAAAGCTGGGCAAAATTTCATCATCAAATCGCGCAAAAACCGCAAATAAAAGTACGATCACCTCTCATAAGGCTTTAATAATAACGACATCAACAACAATCGCACATACTATTGCTAATAGTAAAGTTGGGATACCTTACGATGCTGGTATGCCAAGTTATTTTAGCAAACATGCGTCTGAATGGCTTCATAATAAAAATAGCACAATCAACCCTGCAAGTTGGGATTGGGTGTTTAAGGCTTTTAGCAGATCTTCGTATGACTTATGGTGCATAAAAATATTGACTGAAGTATTGCAGGAAAATACTGCGACAAAGGCAAATTTACGTAGTAAAAAGTATGGAGGCCAAAATGCGCTATTATGCGTGACTCATAATGCTTATGATTATCATCCGACTTTAAATGAACTCAAAGGAAGATATTATACCTACAAAACCTTAAGAAACCAATTCAAGATGATAATAAGCTTAAAGAAAGAAATAGATAGTTTAAATAAAGCTGATCTTAAATCGACAACTAAAATTCAGAATCTAACGGACGAGATTAATAATTTGAAGACTCAAAAAGATGAGATAAATACCGATAAGAATCCCTTGTACGAAGAAATTAGTGAGAAAAATGCACAAATTAGTGGGAAAAATGCACAAATTAGTGAGAAAAACGCACAAATAGAGCTGTTAACTAACGAAATAGATGCTGGGAAGAAAGTAACTTCCGATTTATCTGAAAAGAAAATGAACTACTCAAGTCTTGAACGTCGCATAAGAGAGCTCACGGATATTGAAAGGGTTTTAGCTAATGTATCGGCAAAGGAAAAGACCACATACGTCATCGATGAAATTGGCATCGGGAAACCAAGTGTAACAATTTTCCTACCTCCCAGTTACTTACGTGGATATTTTGAAGCACCTGTTGCCAAGAACTTTTGCAAAAATATGTATTGGAGAGATCTAGATCCCATAACAGGAAGAGATTTAAGTACAAACAGATATAAAAACCAGGCTCCACACTTATGCCGCTTTCCTCAAGGAACAAATACATTCCATAGAAATTTCCACTCAACCCTTCCTGCATCAGATTTTAAAACATTAGGATATGATGGGGGAGCAGTAAAAAGAGACTCTGTGTACGAACTAAGAAAGCTCTCATACTTTAGCTCTAACACCGAAGATCAATGTGAAGATGTTTCAAAAAAAGTGTTTGATGCCATAGGAGCTGTTGGAGAATAAATAATAAACTGCCACACCAAATAAACACATTTCCACGAGGCTTAATCTTCCCCTAAAATACCCCCTTCCCCTGTGGGATTTTTGCTCATACAATTATTTTACGGAATTTGAGGGAATTATGTTAAGATTTTAATTGAAGGTTTGGACATTTTAGAGAAGGCGTCTTGAATGAGTGATAAAAACAAAATGCCCGATGATAAGGCAAAAAAGCGGAAGAAAGAAGTCGAAGAAGAAGTCCTTGAACCCCAGCACGTTGGGGATCTTTTATCTGCCCGACGCAAAGAACGAAAGATTAAGATCGAAAAGGCTGCGACCCAGCTTAATATTGGTCGTGATTACCTAAAAGCCATTGAAGATGGTGAATTTGATAAACTGCCCGGCCAAGTCTATGCCGTGGGCTTTATCCGAACCTATGCCGAGTTCTTAGAATTAGATGCCGATGAAATGGTCCAGGTGTTTAAGGATGAAGGCATCGTCTTGGAGTCCCCAGAGAGCCTGATTTTCCCGGCCCCTCTGCCTAAGCGGGGCATCCCCAGAGGCTTCACGGTTTTATTGTCTCTTTTCCTAGTGGTTCTCTTGGCATATGTCTGGCACACCTATTACAGGCCTATTACGGCCGTTGGGCCCTTTGATGAAACTATAATTTCCGAAACTGAGATAGGGCCAGCTGATTCAGATGAGATCATATCTGAGGAAGTTACCTTGGATATAGACGGAACATCTTCTGAGGCAAAAAACTTTTTCAACGAGTCCAATGCGGCCCCATCAGAAGGGGCTGTCCCAACAACTTTGGCAAGCGTAGATTCAAGTTCTGCTCCAGAGGATGAACTTATTGAAATAGACGAGATTGATAGATTGGAGCAGGAACCCGATTCTATGAGTAACACAGCTGAAGCCCCTCCTGCCAAAACTCAAGACGAGGTTGCGGCCCTTAGAGACGCCGGCATAGGCACTTCGGGAGCTACGGGAGAAGCAACGGCACGACAGGAAACAAATAATCTGCCCAGTACTACGCATGTGACAACTGATGTGGTAAGGGCCACCGAAGCAATAGATAGTGAATCTATAGCTGCCAAGGCCGCAGCCGCTAAGAATGCAGCTAATAAAGCCGCTAGTGCTGAGAATACGGATAGTGAGTCTATAGCAGCCAAAGCCGCAGCCGCTAAGAATGCAGATAGTGACTCTATAGCAGCCAAGGCCGCAGCTGCTAAGAATACAGCTAATAAAGCCGCTAGTGCTGAGAATGGGGGGCGCAAGGCGATAACAATAGGGTCTAGCACTGCAGCATCGAATGAATCCAAGACTCCGCTTGCTCAAGGAGGCTGGAAAGAGCCAACAGAAATCACCACGAACCAATGGCATAAGCCAAATTTTGATGCGATGCCCCAGGGTGTTTCGTCAGCACGCCATGGGGCTGATATGCTCACGGGCCGCTCTGATGGGACGACATCGGCTGGTGTTTCCACACAGCCGGTTGTGCTCTTGAATTTTGTTGACGAAACCTGGTTCCAAGTTAAAGACACAACAGGCCGAATCATTTACTCAGGGACTCTCAAGCCCGGCAGTTCCTATAATGTGCCTACACAACCCGGCCTACGCCTGACCACAGGCAATGCTGGCGGTATGGAAATTTATGTGAATGGCCGGCGCCTCCGGCCCATTGGCCCTTCTGGTTCCGTTGTCCACAATATTCCCTTGGATCCGGACAAGTTGTTAGCCTATAGCCAAGCACGGACGCGCTCTTAGGCTCCAGGAAGACGGCAGTGGAAAGGATCCACGTCCAGAAACCGTCTTCCCGGCCATTAGGAATTATGGGCAAGCCATAGGCGCGCCTTAGAATTCCTTATGAGCGCGGGATCCATGGCTTGATCTCTGCTCTATGAATCCTGAGATGTCTCTCACTCTTAGGGAAGAAAGATGGATCCCGCGATGCCAACTCACTCTTAAACTCACCGGCTTAAGACGCCGGTTCGTCAAGAGTTCCTAGGCTCCGGGAAGACGGCAGTGGGAAGGCTTCTAGGACGTTCTCCCTTGCATCCGGGAAGAGGGAGACTCTGGAATCCGTGCAACCCAAGGAATACGTCCAGAAACCGTCTTCCCAGCCGGCAATCCAAAAATCGTTATTCTAGCCATTAGTCCAAAGCCGTCTTCCCGGCCATTAGGAATTATGGGCAAGCCTTAGGCGCGCCTTAGAATTCCTTATGAGCGCGGGATCCATGGCTTGATCTCTGCTCTATGAATCCTGGGATGTCTCTCACTCTTAGGGAAGAAAGATGGATCCCGCGATGCCAACTCACTCTTAGACTCACCGGCTTAAGACGCCGGCTCGTCTAGAGTTCCTAGGCTCCGGGATGACGGGATTTGAGTGGCTGTTGGAACGTACTCCCTAGGCTCCGGGATGACGGCAGTGGGAAGGATCCTAGACCGTGCCTCCTAGGCTCCGGGATGACGGCAGTGGGAAGGATGCTTGATCAGGCCTCCATTTCGGCGCCGAAGAACTTAATTTGCAGAAATTGCTTGTCCAATCGAGGGAAAGTCTTTAAAACCATCATTATTCCTAATGTCTAGGATCTCGGTTTACGTCAAAGGTATAAATTTCGATAAGTTCGATATCTAGAGGATCATTCTGTGCGACCAGTCCGTGGAACCCACGATTTACTTCCCGACCAAGCAAGGAAGTACCGCTTTCTCACAGAAACAGCACTGCGCATAGCTGAAACGTACGGCTTTGACGAAATTTCTACCCCCATCTTGGAATTTGAATCAGTCTTCAAACGCACCCTGGGCGAGACATCGGATATTGTCTCAAAGGAAATGTTTACCATCGTCTCTCGCGGGGATGGCGAAACCATGGTCTTGCGCCCTGAAGGAACTGCCCCCATCATTCGCGCCATCTATAATGAAAAGTTGCTCCAGGAAGTGCCCCTAAAGTACTTTTACCACGGCCCTATGTTCCGCTATGAACGCCCCCAAAAAGGTCGCCTGCGTCAATTTCACCAGTTCGGTGTGGAATCCATCGGGCACACAAGCCCCTGCTCAGAAGTTGAAGTCATCGCCACGGCCCACGACATCTTGAAAAGCCTCGGCATCGGCGATAAGACACAACTGGAAATAAATAGCTTAGGAGACCCAGAGAGTCGCGAGGCTTATCGGGCGGCGCTAGTGGCATATCTAAGGGATTTTAAGGGCAAGCTGTCCCCAGATAGCCAAGAGCGCCTAGAGCGAAATCCGTTGCGCATTCTAGACTCTAAAAGCCCCGAGGATAAAGAAATCCTCAAAAATGCCCCTACCTTTGACGAGTACATGAACATCGCCTCTAAGGACCTTTTCCAGCAAGTCCTCGACCGACTCCAAGTGCTGGAAATCCCCTATGTGCTCAATCACCATTTGGTCAGAGGTTTGGACTATTACTGCCACACCACTTTTGAGTTCACCACCGACGCCCTGGGCGCCCAGGGAGCCCTTATTGCAGGCGGACGATATGACGGCCTGCATGACTTTATGGGTGGCACACCCATGCCTTCCATCGGATGGGCTGGCGGCATCGATCGAATGACCCTTTTGATGGAACAGGCCCACGCTAAACAATCCCCCATTGCGGTGATTCCCATTGGGGATGCCGAAGAAAAGATTGCCCTGTCCCTTGCGCACAAGTTCCGAAAGGCAGGCCTCTACGCAGAGCTTATCCTCCAAGGAAACCTGGGCAAACGCATGAAAAAGGCCAATAAACTAAATGCCTCCTGCGCCGTTTTGCTTGGAGAGGACGAAGTGGCCAACCAGAGTGTCCTGCTGCGAGATTTTCAATCGGGAACCCAGGAAACACTTTCCATGGACGCCATTGTAGGCTATCTCCAAGATAAAGCTGATCGGAAATCATGACAAATCTTGACGAAAAGTTAGACAAAGTCCTGGAGCGCTATACGGAGCTGAGAGATCTCTTGGCCACCGATACCCCTCCTGATCCCAAAGTGTTTGCAAAACTCTCAAAAGAGTATTCGGACATGACGGCGCTTTGTGAAAAAATCCAGCAACTGAAAAAGGTTCAAAAAGAAAATGAGGATCTAGCAGAGATCCTAAAGGATCCGGAAACTGATGAAGAAATGAAAGCCTTGGCCGAAGAGGAACAGGCAGAGATTCAAGCGTCCTTCCCAGTTCTGGAAGAGGAAATAAAGGTTCTGCTTTTGCCCAAGGATGAAGACGATGAGCGAAATGCCATCTTGGAAATTCGGGCAGGAACCGGCGGCGAGGAGGCCTCTCTGTTTGCGTCGGATCTGCTCCGCATGTACCAACGGTATGCGGAAAACCATAAGTGGAAGTTTGAGCTGATGAACGTCAGCGAGACGGGCCTTGGAGGCATAAAGGATGCCAGCGTCAATGTCACTGGGCGTGATGTGTTTGCTCGTCTAAAGTTCGAATCCGGTGTTCATCGGGTGCAGCGCGTTCCCGAAACGGAAACATCGGGCCGAATCCATACTTCAGCCGCCACCGTCGCCGTGTTGCCGGAAGCAAAAGAAGTAGATATTGTCCTGGAAGAAAAAAACCTCCGCATCGATGTTTTTCGGGCCAGCGGGCCAGGAGGTCAATCGGTGAATACCACAGACAGCGCCGTCCGCATTACGCACATTCCAACGGGCATCGTCGTTCAACAACAGGACGAAAAATCCCAACACAAGAACAAAGCCAAGGCCATGAAGATCTTGCGCTCACGTATTTACGATGCTGAACGCGCCAAGGTAATGGCAGAACGCTCTGCCGCCCGCAAATCCCAAGTGGGGAGTGGTGACCGTTCAGAACGGATCCGCACCTATAATTTTCCCCAAGGACGGGTCACTGATCACCGCATAAACTTAACCCTATATAAGCTTGAATCCATTATGGATGGGACCGAACTAGATACGATTATCGAGGCTCTCATCTCCAATGACCAAGTAGAAAGACTGGCCGAACTCTCCTGATGACTCCGACAATTAATATAGCCCTCAGAAAAGGCGCCGAAGCCCTTCGCAATGCAAGCATTGAAAATCCCCCTCATGAGGCACGGTTGCTGCTCTCCCTTGTTCTTAAAAAAGACAAAGGCTTTGTTTTTGCCAATCCAGAGCGTCCCATCAATCAAGACGAATGGCAATCATATCAACAGATGATCAACCGTCGATCCCACCACGAGCCCATCTCTAGAATTAGGGGAGAGCGGGAATTTTGGAGTCTTCCCTTCTATTTGTCCCAAGAAACCCTGGACCCTCGCCCCGATACGGAGGTCCTGGTAGAGGGCGTCTTGAATGACTTGAAAGAAAACAATCAAACCGTCTCGGAACCTTTCAGAATTTTGGACCTTGGAACGGGTACCGGATGCCTTCTGTTGTCCCTTCTTTCGGAACTCCCCAACAGTTGGGGCCTCGGTGTTGACCTTAGCAGTGGAGCCATTCAAACGGCCAAAAGAAATGCGACACAACTCCGCCTCTCTGGGCGGGCGAGCTTTGCTATGTCGGATTGGGCGACATCAATTGACGGACAGTTTGATATTATTGTCAGCAACCCGCCCTATATTTGTGCACAGGGCATGGAAAAACTGGAAAAGAGCGTTCGTTCTTTTGATCCGCCATTAGCCCTAGATGGAGGCGCCGATGGATTGGAAGCTTATCGAACTTTGATGCCACAAATCCCCGATATTTTGACAGAGAACGGAACCTTTTGCATCGAAATGGGAGCCTTGCAGGCCAAATCGCTTCTTCCTATCGTTGAAAAAAGCAACTTACGGGTAGCAAAACAATTGTTTGATTTAAAAGGAATCGAAAGGGGTTTCTGTCTAAAAAAGCAAAAAAAGTTGCGTTATGCGTAAAAAAACCTTGGCTTTCTCGGCAACTTGCTTTTAAAGTGTTTACAGATAATTGAGAAAATCAATATCTACAACACCGACATTTGAACCTACCCAGAGCACATGTTATATTTTCTGGAGGCAACGTTGTAGATGACAACAGTTTATGTGAGGAACATGAAATTAAATTCCAGACGTTCTCGTAACGGGAGAAGATCTCCTTCTGTACGGAATCCTAATCAAGCTATTGATAGTAATGGACCTGCAGGTCGGATCCGGGGAACCGCCCACCAGGTATATGAAAAGTACGCTTCGCTGGCACGAGATGCCCACTCTTCAGGAGATCGCGTCGCGGCAGAAAGACTTCATCAGCATGCGGATCATTATTTCCGGCTTTTGAACGAAGGTCGCGAAACGGCTGTAGACAATGCACAACCTGACACGAACGTTCAGCCTGAGACAAACGCTCAGCCTGGCACAAGCGTGCAAGCTGACACGAACGCCCAGCCACCCATGGATGTTCCCCCGCCTGTAAGAGAAGAGCCTTCTAAGCAAAAGGAACTTCCAAAAAAGGCAGAGAAAAAATCCGAAGATAAGGACGTCATCAAGGTTGTGGAGATGAGCGTAAATTAGTACAATGTCAGTGGCATTTTCGTAAGGAGGGAGCCACATGGATATTGAAAAGTATACGGATCGCTGCAAAGGATTTATCCAATCAGCACAAACGCTTGCTCAAAGAAGTTATAACCAAAAGCTTACAGCAGAGCATCTGTTGAAAGTCATCCTGGATGACGAGCAAGGGCTTGCCGCCAGTCTTATAAGTGAAGCAGGCGGAAATCCAGAACAAGCTCTAGAGGCCACTGAGGCAGCCCTTCAAAAGGAACCCTCTATCGAAGGAAGTGGTGCAGGCCAAGTCTTCCTCTCCCAGGAAATCACAAAAGTCTTTGAAAAGGCCGAAGAGCTTTCCAAGAAAGCCGGCGACAAGTTTGTCACCGTCGAATATATCCTCCTGGCTCTCGCGCTCACTGACAAGACCGAAGCCTCTAAAATCCTTAAATCAGCTGGTGTAACGCCACAGGAACTGAATTCGGCCATTAACAATCTGCGTAAGGGGCGTAAGGCTGATTCGGCAACGGCTGAAGATAGCTATGATGCGCTCAAAAGGTACACCCGTAATCTGACCGAAGAAGCCCGCGAAGGCAAGTTGGATCCCGTCATTGGCCGGGACGAAGAGATTCGCCGGACCATGCAAGTCCTCTCCCGCCGCACAAAGAACAATCCGGTCCTCATTGGAGAGCCCGGTGTGGGAAAAACGGCTATTATTGAAGGCCTAGCCCTTCGCATTGTGAATTCAGATGTGCCTGAAAGCCTCCGAGATAAAGACTTGCTATCCCTGGATCTGGGGGCTTTGATTGCGGGGGCAAAATATCGGGGAGAGTTTGAAGAGCGCTTGAAGGCGGTCCTATCTGAAATTGAAGCGGCAGCCGGGAAAGTCATCCTCTTCATCGACGAAATGCACACGCTGGTAGGGGCTGGGAAAGCCGATGGTGCCATGGATGCCTCCAATATGCTAAAACCATCCCTGGCCCGTGGAGAGCTCCATTGTGTGGGGGCCACCACTCTGGACGAATATCGCCAACATATTGAAAAAGATGCCGCCCTCGCCCGCCGCTTTCAGCCCATTTATGTTTCTGAGCCCACGGTGGAAGAAGCCATTTCCATATTGCGAGGTCTCAAGGAAAAGTACGAACTTCACCATGGCGTGCGCATTACAGACGCGGCCATAGTCTCTGCGGCCACCCTATCCAATCGCTATATCACCGATCGCTTTTTGCCGGACAAGGCCATCGACTTGGTTGACGAAGCGGCCAGCCGCCTGCGCATGGAGGTGGACTCTAAGCCAGAAGAGCTGGACGAGCTGGATCGCAAGATCATTCAAATGAAGATTGAGCGCGAGGCCTTAAAGAAAGAGACTGACAAGGCCTCTAAGGACCGTTTGGAGACCCTGGAAAAAGACTTGGCGAACTTGGAAGAGAAAGCAACCGCCATGACTTCCAAGTGGCAAGAACACAAAAGCAAACTGACCAATATTCAAAAGATCAAAGAAGAGCTGGACCAGGCTCGCAGCGAATTAGAAATTGCTCAACGTGAGGGGAACTTGCAAAAGGCGGGCGAGCTGGCCTATGCCACGATCCCTGGTCTAGAGAAAAAGCTGCAAGAAGACGAGAAAGGCTCCGGAAAAGAAGTGGTCAAAGAAGAAGTCACTTCCCAAGACGTCGCGGCGGTTGTGTCGCGCTGGACGGGCATTCCTGTGGACAAGATGCTGGAAGGCGAGCGGGATAAACTTTTGAAAATGGAGGAACTTCTCCACGTGCGTGTCATTGGCCAGGATGAGGCCATTACGGCCATCAGCAACGCCGTTCGACGGGCACGATCGGGGCTACAGGATCCTCAGCGGCCCATGGGTTCCTTTCTCTTTTTGGGGCCGACGGGTGTTGGAAAGACCGAGCTGGCGAAAGGCCTGGCCGAATTCCTATTTAGCGACGAGCATGCCCTTTTGCGCATTGATATGTCCGAGTATATGGAAATGCATGCGGTGGCACGGCTTATTGGAGCCCCTCCTGGGTACGTGGGCTATGAAGAAGGCGGTGCCTTGACCGAAGAGGTCCGTCGGCGGCCTTACCAAGTCATACTGTTTGACGAAGTGGAAAAGGCCCATCCCGATGTGTTTAATGTGTTGCTCCAGGTTCTGGATGATGGCCGCCTGACGGACAGTCAAGGGCGGACGGTGGATTTTCGGAATACGATTATTATTCTTACGTCCAACCTGGGCAGCGATATCTTGGCCAATCAACCAGAAGGAGAAGATTCGGCCAAGGTAAAGGACCAAGTGATGGAAGTGGTCAAGGCTGCCTTCCGTCCCGAGTTCCTAAACCGTTTGGATGAGATTTTGCTTTTCCATCGCCTGAATCGGAAGGACATGTCGAGCATCGTACAGATTCAAATGAAGCGCTTGCTAGCCTTATTGGCCGAGCGCAAGATAAAGCTGGACTTGGACGCCAAGGCACTGGAATGGATTGCCAATAAGGGCTATGACCCCATCTATGGGGCCCGCCCCCTCAAGCGGGTGATCCAAAACGATCTTCAAAACCCTCTGGCCGCCATGATCCTAGAGGGCGTCATTGAGGATGGTTCTGTGATAGCGGTCACCGCGGGCAAAGACGCGCTGGATATTAAGGTTCAGGGCAAAGAGAAGAAGCAGGCCTAGCCATTGGCTCCAAAGCCGTCTTCCCGGCCATTAGGAATTATGGGCAAGCCGGAGGCGTGCGCCTAGAATTCCTTATGAGCGCGGGATCCAGGGCTTCGCTGATGGCAGCTACTAGATGTAAATTGTCACATATAACCCCACTACAAGGCACTTTTCTGTTCTCTGATCTGGTCTCCGACCTCTGATCCCTCTTGACCCCTTTCTTCAATAACGGTAAAAGACTTTAGCCTATGGATGACTATGGCGGGTGTAGCTCAGCAGGTTAGAGCGCCAGATTGTGGATCTGGAGGTCGTGGGTTCAAGACCCATCACTCGCCCCATCCGTCTTCGCTTACGCTACGACGTGATGAATCCGTTAGGATTTGTGAAGCATAGACAACCTCCCAAAATAATCCCATAAATTCAAAACATACAATGGGAAGACTGGAAAGGCGAGCACCGCTTAAATCTAATACAGTCCCTAGTCACTTGAACTTTCTAAAACTAGCAATATCTTCTTTTAACTCATTTGAGCTCTGCTTCTTCAGCATTCCATCTTTAAATTCATCTAAGCTCTGTATCCTACCATTTAAATACGATCTAAATGTTCCCTCTCCATATTCCAAGTCCCCTGACTTGCTTCTTAATTCTTGCAGTTTAGCTTTGAAAAGATCGGGATTAGTCAAAACTTCTGACAACCCCTCTACCGTGGTATCAATACATCTAATTCAGCCAGAAAAATAATCGTCCGTCAATTGACGGGACTCAAGCTCCTTTTCTAATTCATCAGGACAACCTCTGCTACCACTAATCAGCAACTTAGTTTGTACTGCGCCGCGCCATAATAGAGGAGGAAGTCCAGACGATTCAGGCTGAAAAACATCTGCACCATAACACTCTACAAGGATCTTCCAACGACGCCACAGATCTTCCTTATTTGTTACTTCGTCATGCTCAGCTGAAGAAGAAGAAGTTGCTCTCCCTCTCTTATTACCTCCCCCATCCGTCTCCTCAACATCAGGCGCATTCCGTTTCGCATAACCATCAACACTAACCACCAATGCAAGTAATGATGCCACAATCAAACGTTTCATATGTATTTCCTTCCAATCAATTCTCAATCTTTCGGGCCATCAGCTGGATGTAATTCCACAAACGCAGCTCGAAAGCTGAATCCCTTCTCACGGCACTTATGACCCAATCCAAACTGAACTGTAGAGTTTACTATTCTCTATTGCAAGTCTGCTGATCTGGAAACGTCTCCTGGTCATGCTTTTTTGAGTTATGTACCCTACTTTTACTCAGAATAGTGAATGCAGCCATCCACCTCTTCCGTTTGAAAATGAAAAATCTAATTTGCTAGACCACTACAGTACTTTTTACTGTAGTGATTTTCAAATTCGCCCTAGAAGGATATACATCTAGCATGTATAATTAGTAAAGTCGGGGAATAATTAGCCAGGAACAAGGATAATGAAGAGGCTTGCATTAGCTGGGTTTGTGGTTGTGTACACATTCATAAATATAAATTCTACAAGAGCAGACAGAGGAGACTTTACACCAGCAACTTCCAATGAAGATACGTTTGTGAACACTCATGTAAGAAAAATCGTCGTACGATTTCCAAGAGCTCTAGCATCTCGTGAAGGAGATCTTGTCATATTACGCTTTAGGGATAATTCCTTTGTTCATTTTCCAAAAGTGAATGGGGGCATAACCTTAAATTCCCCTCTCTGGCGTCCGAGTGATTGTCCTTTATCTGAATTGGTTTCCACGGCGAGCATCCTGCATACGAATACAGAAGCGAGGCAACCCTACTTTCACCTCCAGGATACAGCAGTAATACACCCATCTCGTTTGCAAAGGCGTGCCCACACCTTCACAAGCACGCGACTCTACCCCCTTCCAGAAGGCTCTGGCCTTA
The DNA here is from genome assembly GCA_018662925.1 of Alphaproteobacteria bacterium. Taxonomy (NCBI): domain Bacteria; kingdom Pseudomonadati; phylum Pseudomonadota; class Alphaproteobacteria; species Alphaproteobacteria bacterium. Next base: position 23,387 of record JABJFC010000046.1, read on the forward strand.
TGTATAATCGTGATCAGCCTCCAACACTTCTGGTAACTTTGAGAAATACACCCTCCCAGAGACGATTGCAAAGAACAATGAGCCTCCCCGCAAGTTGGTGAAATCTAAATCAGCATACATACCTAGAGGAGAAGGCTTTCTGTCTTATATTGCTTATGATTTCAAGAGCTAAGAAGTCTTTATGGGTTTGCACGCAACACCTCATCCTAGAATTTACCCTCTGCAAAAAGACGTCAGCCTTAAGTTAGCGTAGCAGTTATATGAATCTCCGTCTTCCATGAAGGGATGCTATTTTGTAGGACTTGCTGCACCAGTTAATATATATACCATCACTTTATCCTTACAGATCTTGTGTAATTTGTTGTAATCCGACGACGGAACGGCTGTTTTAATGTCCTTAAGTATTTCTGGGCGACAACAACTTTGGTTTGAAACAAGTTCTGGAAGATTCTTACACACATTCGCTTTCCATGTACCCTTAAATGTTTTAAGAAATTCTTCAATTTTTTTCTCGTTGTGCAGCACCACTTTTAAATTCTCGCCACATTTTATAGCATTCGTTAAGATACCTCCAAACACCGTGCTGCTGGACATAAGTTGGAACATACACCCTACTATAAATACAGAAACAACCATTCTCAGATTTTTCATTGTCGCCACCCTTTTATGTTTTATTTACCCTAACATGCTTCATTTATTGCATATTAGTTTGTTTTATATTTGTAATTACTATTATAGTTCTAAAAATTCAAAAAAACAATATTTATAATTAGGATTTTGGCTTATTAGGATGCTACTCTTGTTGCAATCCTATGTGGATGAACTCTTAGACCATAAGAACTTCTCGCAGAAACCGTACAATACGGCCCAGAAATACTCGGTTTCAAACTTTCTGTTAGTAAAAGTTAGAATCATCTATGAGATCATTATGTCTTAATTGTAGGCCAGCAGCAAATATCTCGACTAAATAAGCTAAGGCCTCCCCTTACGATTCTTATGCTTAATTTTTTATAGAACCATCCAATTTCCGAGAATTTTTTATACTACCCAAATCGTCAAAGGTCACATTAGTATTTCTGTGGATCCCGCGCTCATATGGATCCCGCGCTCATAAGGAATTCTAGGGACGCGCCTACGGCTTGTCCATAATTCCTAATGGCCGGGAAGACGATTTTGGGCGTGGATCACCCCACTGCAACAAGGGCGTTAGCTCCGACGTGACAGGCCGCTATGACGTGATTTTGAACCTGCTCTGACACCAGTGAAGTCTGGATCCCGCGCTCATAAGGAATTCTAGGGACGCGCCTACGGCTTGCCCATAATTCCTAATGGCCGGGAAGACGATTTTGGACGTGGATCACAGACTGCAAGGACTCTAGCGTACTCCCTTCAAAGTATCGCAGAATCCTTCCCAGAGCCTAGGAAGCACGCCTTAGCATCCTTCCAATCTACGTCTTCCCACAGCCTAGGAAGCACGCCTTAGCATCCTTCCAATCTACGTCTTCCCGGAGCCTA
>JABJFC010000047.1 GCA_018662925.1 Alphaproteobacteria bacterium
AAACAGGGGAAAATTGCGCGTGAAGACCAGAAAAACAGTTAAAATTGTGCCTTATGGATTGATCAGTGCAAAAAAATATCATTCTTATCCTTGCATCCTCCGTGAAACTTCCGCACTTTCATAATTTTGCAATTTGCTCATGAGATAACTTTTCTAGCCTTCTTCTTTCTTGAGGGCTGAGCTTTGGAAAGGCTTTTTTCAAAACCGATTCTAGATAAAATTCTTCAAAGATGCTTTCATCTAATACATATGTAGTGCGCTTATTATAAAGATAGCCCGCCCCAAACCCTATTGATAGGATAAATAAGTGGGATATAACGAGCGTCAATATATTCCTTTTAAAGTTTGAGCTTTTAACTTGTTTAAGTTGCCTGTCAGCATGAGCAATCGATTGATTCAGGCGGCTCACAGCTTCTTGTGGAATCGTTTCTATACGATCTAAAAACTCAGCCGCAACTCTCTGTGCCATTTCTTGTGACGCATTCTTAATTTCTGAGGCAATTATATTGCCTGTTTGCGAGGACATTTCCTTAAAAACATCAAAATGTGCTATAAACCTCTTTGTGATTTCATGAAGACGTTCGACGCTTGGACCTATTTTCTTAATTTCATCCTGAATTTCATCTCGTACTTGGATATATCTCTGAACATCATTTTCCATTTTCACCTCTTAGGAGTGTTTGTTTAAAACTATGCTCGCTACCAAATTTAAAGCGATTTTCTAATTCTAAAGGGTTAACGCGCTCAAAAGCTTTAGATACAGATGGAAGATTTTGATAAGGTGTTTTTATGCGAGAGATTGGGAAATTTCCAGGGAATTTCACATATGCTTCCAAATCCTTAAGGGCAGCAATTTCTGTGGGAAGAACGAGAGGAGTTGTACGTCTGAGTTGAGATAAGGATATGCCGTCTCGCATGGTGTTAGCGCCATAGGAGAGATTTTCAACTTGCTCGGTGGTCTCCGTCTCACCCAACACTCTTGAGATCCAGCTTGTAGTATTTGGATCCGTGTTTCTAAAAAATACTTTCGTATTAAATAAATCTAAAATGCTTTGGGATGTGTTCTGTCCATAAGTGCTCACCAGTTGCGAAAAACTCTGAACACCAGCAATAAGGCATCCTCCATACTTTCTGCTTTCTGCCATAGCTGTGTGGAGTGAGGGAAGTTTTTGCAGGACAGGTAACTCGTCTATAATAAACCAAATGCGTCGTTCACTATCTTCTGGTAGTGTCATAAGAGCATTTATGGCTGTATCCAACCAACAACTTAAAAGTGGGCGTAAGGTTTCACGTGTGTCAGGAGTTGCACTTAAAAATAGCCACTGTGGATCCATCTCAAGCGATGTATCCGTTATCCATTTTCTAACAGAGAATGCCCCTTCTTTTTTAAGGTATTTGAAGCATTGCAGATGATTTGCGAGCGTTGCTCGAATAGAAAGGGTCATTTTCTCGCCATCTTGATGGGTATAGGTTGCGGCTTCTGTTCCTTCGAAGAATTTGCTAAATGTTTCCATATTAGAGCGAACAAGTATGTGGTAGAGCAGTTGTGTGTCTTGCGTATGCCTCAGTTTTCGAAGTGCTGAAGAGAGAAGGGCTTTGCTTGCATTTTCCCAAAATTTATCAATGTGTGTAGATTGTGGAACAATAGCTGCTGCAAGTGTATCAAAATGAGCCTCACATAAACATTCGGCCCAGGGTGACCAACTCTTTGATCTTGAATCAAGGGGGTTTAAAAGAACGTCTTTGTTTTCTCTATAAAATTTTGAGATGAAATTACCAGTTAAATCTACAATTATGGCACGATCTTGCCTTTTTCGGATCTGTGGGAGCAAGGCATTAAGACAGTTCGTCTTCCCAGATCCTGTGGTGCCAGTGATTAAAATATGAGAGGTTTCTTTGCCCTTGATTAGGGGAAGTTTTCCAAAATTTAGGTCTGAGGCCAGGCCTCTTTTTTTAATAAGACTTTTTAGTTTTTTTGGAGAGACAATTTGAGCCCCCCTCTCGAACTTTTTTTTGGATTTCGTATAGCCTCTGAGTATAAAGAATCCAATAATTAGTAGAAGAGAAACGAGGCCACTCCATAAACCAGTTAGGAAGCATCTCAGGAATAGTGCCTCTATGTTAGATGTGCGGTTAAATCTATTAGAACTATTTTGGTCAAAAAATGAATCTATGATCCAAGCGTATAAAGTATCAAAAGAGACTTGTTGATAAACTTGAAAGGCAAAGGCACAAATCCCCACTAAGCTCGATAGTAGGATAGTAATCAAGCAAACTTGCTTAATCATACGGTATTTATGCAGGGCAAGTTGTCCTCCACGGGTGAACAAATTTAACATCTATTCCCTAGATCCGAGATAGAGAAACAAAAAAGCTCTGAGTACGAGGAAATAGCTGGAAAAGGAGAGAAAAAGGGTTACACTCTTTAGGTGAAAACGTAACCCCTTCTTAAGAAATATTATTATGAAGCTAGCATCATTTTC
>JABJFC010000048.1 GCA_018662925.1 Alphaproteobacteria bacterium
CCCGCTTAAATGCTCGTCTTCCTAGTCCAAGGATCGTCTTCCCGCTTAAATGCTCGTCTTCCTAGTCCAAGGATCGTCTTCCCGCTTAAATGCTCGTCTTCCTAGTCCAAGGATCGTCTTCCCGCTCAAATGCTCGTCTTCCTAGTCCAAGGTTCGTTTTCTCGCTCCAAGGATCGTCTTCCCGGCCATTAGGAATTATGGGCAAGCCATGGCGAGCCCTAGAATTCCTTATGAGCGCGGGATCCATGGCTAAAACGAATAAAATTCTAAAATATGTTTCCTGATAGATCATCCCAATTGGAATTGTCTTTCTCAATGAGGTCTATCTTCCACCTGCGACACCAATGCTTCAATTGCTTCTCTCGACTGATAGCATTTTCAGCTTGATCATGAGGTTCAAGATAGACAAGCCTATTTACATCATATTTTGCTGTAAATCCTGAAAAAACCTTTGCCCTATGCTGCCAAACACGATTCGACATATTTGAAGTTAGACCTACATATAACGTCCCATTTTTCTTACTGGCCATGATATATACATAAAAACTCTTTTCATCCATTACAAGCGCTCCCTTCCATTAACTTAGGCTTGGAAAGTAGCACAACAAAAGAATTAATGGTGACCCTTTTAAAACCACAAGACACTTTCCTGTTCTCAGAAATTTCATCTCTGGCATCTGTTTGTATGGATCCCGCGATGCCAACTCACTCTACGCCTCACCGGCTTAAGACGCCGATTCGGCTAGAGTTCCTAGGCTCCGGGAAGACGGCTACGAGGATGTAACCCAAGGTTCGTTTTCTCGCGCCAAGAATCGTCTTCCCGGCCATTAGGAATTATGGGCAAGCCATAGACGCGCCGTATCCCAGACGCAAAGTTCGTCTTCTCGGCCCAAAGCTTCGTCTTCCCGGCTCATGGATCGTCTTCCTAGTCCAAGGATCGTCTTTCCGCTCAAATGCTCGTCTTCCCGGCCATTAGGAACTATGGGCAAGCCGCAGGCGCGCCCTTAGAATTCCTTATGAGCGCGGGATCCATACTTAAAAGGCTACTAGAACAGCGTTCCTAGGCTCCGGGAAGACGACTGTGTGCAGATGAACACAGCAATTAGATAGATTACTGAACATGAACACCTATTTCTTAACTGACCGGTTGGTCAACTCCCATAAAAAAAATCAACCCCGCGAAGGGGGTTGATTTAACTGGGCCTTTATAATAATCTTCCTCAATATAATTCATATTGAACGATCGGTCAATAGGGTTTAATATAAAATAAACGGACGAGTCAATTGGTTGCAAAAGTGAAGCAGGATAAAGCAGTTATAGGAGAACAGACCCGAGAGGAGATCTTGGAGGCTGCAAGCTATTATTTTGTTGAAAATGGTTTTGAAGGAACGTCCATCCAAAACGTTGCAGATCGTGCTAAAGTTAATAAAAGTCTTATTTACCACCACTTTCAATCAAAAGAAGAGCTTTGGAAGACCGTAAAGACCTATATCATCAAGAAAAGTACTTTCATGGACTCTTTTATCCCAGATGCTTCTGGGGGCCTACGTCCCTTTCTTGTCCAAGTTATTTACCAGCGGTTTGAAATATATGATCATAACCCGGATCTTCTGCGCATCGTGGCATGGCAGAATCTTGAAAGGGAAAAACAAAAAGAACTTTCAGAGAGTAACAATTTCTCACCTGAAAATTGGCGTCCTGCAATACGAGAGCTTCAAAAAGAAGGACATATCCGCGAAGAGTGGGATCCGGATTTAGTTATTGTCCTGATTATCAGTGCACTTGATGGTGTTCTCAAGGATGAAATCGTTGATTTCAGTAAGGAAACGTCGAAAAAATATACGTACGTTAAAATGGTTGTTGAAGCTCTCTACAAGGCTTTAAAGGTCAAAGAGTAAAGCATCATACAATTTCTGTATTTGAGTTTTCATTGCAGTGGAAGTGTCACCCTACGATGAGGATGTTTTCCTTTAGCCTTATTTTTTCGATCGTTTGAGTTTTGGGCGTAGTTTTCTGGAGCTGTTTTCTTAGCCCTATTTTGCACTACGTTCAGCCTTTGCACTACGTTCAGCCTTTGCACTACGTTCAGCCTTTTCTTCACGTTCGGTCTTCTCTTTGAGTTCAGCCCTAGCTTTACGTTCGGCCTTCTCTCTGAGTTCGGTCTTCTTTTTGAGTTCAGCCCTAGTTTTACGTTCGGCCTTCTCTTTAGCTTTTTTTCTCATTTCGTTTTGAATTTGCTCTTTTGTTTTTGGGCTGATTCCAGAGACTGGAGTCTTTAGAATGGTGATGTTTCCCTTATTAACAGTGAAGTTTAAATTCAAATCACTGCTTCCTTTAAGGTGCGGGAACTCATTTCTTATGTTTCCTTTAACAGTAGTCAGTGCGACTTTTGGGTTCAAGGAAGCAGGCGCTATAAAAGTAGCATTGCCAGAGTCTACCTTTACCTTAAGAGTATCTATTTCTTTTGGATTCGTATTGAAATACTGGATGCTGATGTCCCCATTTTCAAGATGAATATCGGAGCTTCCCTCTACTGCCGATAGATTGATACTTCCAGTGGCTATATGTGCATTTAGGGGGTCAATATGACTATTATTTGCTGTTAGAGAAGCCATTTCAAGTTGGGAGGATAGGCTGCCATTAAAGGCTTGTATATTAAGGTTAGTGCTTTTTCCATTGATATTGAGGCTCACCTGTTCGGGAAGTTCAATATGCATGTTGATCCTGCATCCTCCCCGGGAGACTAACTCATTCATTTGAGAGGGATCTAGTGGTCCTGCAGGGTACGTTTCTAAATTCAAGGTGTTAACATTTTGATTGATCCTCACATCACAGTAACGGTCGGACGATCCACGAGTTGCTCGAATTTTTCCATGAGGTCCAACCGCAGTGGTAATTTGAAGTTCTCCCGCAATGCTTGTAACGTTTACAGTTTCTACAGAGCTGAGATCAAAATTATGCCCGATAACGCCTGGTTCCGCCCAGGAAATGGAGGGAGTAAGAACAGCAAGAGTGAGAATAAAGTATTTTAGTTGATAAACACTCTGCATTTATTTTTTACCTTCTACGTGCATAGCAAGGGAAGCTTCCAGAAATGTGTCCAGATCTCCATCTAAAACCCCTTGGGCATTGCCTTTTTCAACATTCGTTCGGAGATCTTTCACCATTTGATAGGGATGTAAGACGTATGAGCGGATCTGATGTCCCCAGCCAATTTCAGACCTGGTAGACATCTCTGCTTGGGCTGCTTCTTCACGCTTTTGTATTTCTAGCTCATATAGGCGTGATTTTAGCATTTTCATAGCCTCCGCTCTATTCCTATGCTGGGACCTATCATTTTGGCATTGTACCACAATTCCTGTTGGAAGATGGGTAATTCGTACGGCACTATCTGTTTTATTCACATGCTGTCCTCCCGCACCTGAGGCACGATAGGTATCAATTCTCAGGTCTTTTTCTTCGATTTCTATTTGAATTCTGTCATCAATCACAGGATAAATTCCCACCGATGCAAAGCTTGTATGACGACGTGAATTGGAATCAAATGGTGATATGCGTACCAAGCGGTGGATACCACTTTCAGTTTTTAGCCAGCCATAGGCTTTTTCCCCCTTGATGCGTAATGTAGCCGACTTAAGACCTGCCTCTTCGCCAGGACTTTCTTCTATCCACTCCGTCTTGTAACCCCTAGATTCTGCCCACCGGCAGTACATTCTTAAAAGCATTTCAACCCAATCTTGAGCTTCGGTTCCCCCTGCCCCAGCATGAACTTCCAAGAAGCAATCATTCTCATCGGCCTCACCTGATAAAAGGCTGTCTAGTTGCTGACGCTGGACTCGTATTTGAAGATCAAAGATGGCGGCTTCTGCTGTTTCTGTCTCTGCCTGATCGGATTCCGACTCAGCCATTTCCAAGAGAGCCAAATTATCCTCCAGATCTCGTTCAAGAGAATTTATTAAGTCCAATCCTTGCGAAATTGAAGTTTTTTCTTTCATCATGGTTTGGGCTTTATCAGGGGTGTCCCAGAAATCTGGGGCCTCCATAAGTGTCTCTATTTCTTGGAGGCGTGCTGAAGTTTTATCCCAGTCAAAGAAACCTCCTTAGGAGGACCAGAGATTGTCTTATTTCCTTTTCAGCTGTTTCAATTTCTGCGCGCATGTTTACCTCACTGTTAATATATGATCCCAGATCCTGGATCTGATGGAGATATAATAAGCTCTTCCAGGGATTTAGCAGAGGGCATTTCTACAGCTTCTGGCGTTTCTTTTTCCTGAAGCTCGTTTCTTTCACGTTTCGCGTCTTCAAGAAGCGCAAGGGTCCTTTGAATATCTGCTTCAATTTCGTCAAAGGGAACTTCTTTTCCAATAACAAGCAGTTCGTTTTGCCCCTCAAGAGTTGGCTCGGTTCCGGGCTTATAGCCTTCTAGAATCACATTTCTATCTCCGGGACTGGCAATTTTTCCTGTTTCAGGATTCATGCGTTTAAACCGCAATCCTGGAGGGGTGCGGAATGGAACAGGTGTGGTTCCTTTTAGTGCAGCTCTCATGAAGCTCCCAAATATGGGCGCTGCTGCAATGCCGCCGGGCTCAAATTTTCCAAGAGGCCTTGGATTATCATGTCCAATAAAGACACCAACCACTAGATTTGGAGAGAAACCTACGGTCCAAGCATCTCGGAAGTTGTTTGTGGACCCCGTTTTAGCAGCTAACGAAAAGCCTTCAACTTTTCCGCGTCGACTTGTACCATTTTCTACGGCACCTTTTAGGATAGAGACCATTTGGTAGGATTCTGCTGGGTCAGAGATATTTTTACGAATATCAGGGAGCTGGGGAGGGAGTGAACTCGACCATTCTTGAGTCTGGCATTGTTCACATGTTCTCTTATCTTGTCTAAAGATTGTATTTCCGCGTCTATCTTGAATACGATCGATAAAAGTAGGCGTTACCTTCTTTCCTCCGTTGGCAAATACGGCATATGCGGCCGTTAGTCTGAGGAGTGTTGTCTCCCCTGCTCCCAGGGCCATAGCCCATTGAGGAGGAAGGCTGTCATTCACGCCGAAGCGTTTTGCAATTTCTGATATTTTAGCAAGTCCCACATCCTGGGCTAAACGGACGGTTGTAACGTTATGTGACTTTTCGAGCCCCGTTCTTAAAGTGACTTCTCCATAGAATTTTTTGGCTATATTTTGGGGTTCCCATTCTCCAAGGCCATAACCAAGGTCAATTTTTATTGGTTCATCTAGAACAAGTGTGGTGGGTGTGTGGCCTTTTTCTAACGCAGCCATGTAGACGAAGGTCTTAAAAATTGACCCTGCTTGACGCCAAGCTTGCATCGCTCGGTTGAATTCACTGATTTCGTAGCTATATCCTCCTGTGAGAGCCAATACACGGCCTGTATGTGGATCCAGTGCAATAAGAGCCCCCCCAACGTTAGGGATTTGTTGTAAGGAGTACGTTCCAGACTTGCCCCCTTTTAGGGCGTCTACAAGAATGACATTTCCGACTTCCAGAATGACACTGGGATATTTGACTGGTGGCCCCAAATGATGGGATCCATCTGAATCCATTATGCGTCGTCGCGCCCACGTGAGCTCGTTTAAAGGGATGTGTCCCCGGGAACCATCTGCCAAACCGATGGTGACGCCATCACTATGCAAGGATAATACGACAGCCATTTTAAGGGACAACAATCCGGCAGGTGGTTTTAAATCTGCTAGATTTTGAGTCCAGTTAGTTAGTGATATACTTGTATAGGGTCCCAGCCAACCATGGCGCCGATCATAGTTAATCAATCCTTCTCTCAGGGAATCATCGGCAATTTTTTGCAAATAGGGATCTAGGGTCGTGCGAACGACTAACCCTCCCTTATACAGTTCTTGCGAGCCAAAGTTACTCACAAGCTCTCTGCGGACTTCTTCAGAAAAGTAATCGGCCTGCACGATATCTTTCCGATTGGATAGATTTGCTCTCAATGGGGTATTAAGAGCCCTTTCTGCTTCTTCTTCATCAATGAGGCCATTTTGAAGGATGCGTCCGATGACCCAATTTCTTCTATCCAAGGCTCTTTCAGGGTTCCGTACGGGATGATAGTTATTGGGGGCTTTTGGTAGGCCCGCAAGGAAAGCTGCTTCGGCAGTGCTCAATTCATCTAGTGATTTATTAAAGTAGTGGAGAGCCGCGGCAGCGACACCGTAGCAGCCTGACCCTAAATAAATCTCATTTAAGTACAGCTCGAGGATTTTTTCCTTTGTATACGTATTCTCTAACCTAAAGGCGATAATGGCTTCTTTTATTTTTCGTACATAGGAGTATTCATTTCCAATGAGAAAATTCTTGGCCACTTGTTGCGTAATTGTTGAGGCCCCACCGGCACGTCGCTCAGTGGCAAGAGAGAGCAAATTCATAAAAAGGGCTCTAAGGGTACTTACAAGATCTACGCCTCTATGGAGGTAAAAGTTCTTGTCTTCTGCGGCTAAGAAGGTACTGATAACGTGTGTAGGAATAACAGAGATGGGAACAAAGACTCGGCGTTCTTTAGAGTATTCCTGGAAAAGGCGGCCGTCTCCGGCGTAAAGTCGTGTTACGACAGGTGGATCGTAAGTGGCCAATTGTTTGTGGTCTGGCAGATCCCTACTGTAATATGAGAAGACAGCCCAGAGGGTTCCTATTCCCGTGATCGAGATGAGACAAATAAGCATTAGAAATCGATAAAAAAGTTTTTTCATCCTAGATCTTATTTAGATAGAAACTTAACGTTTATATCTTCCTTTCATGTCGTTCGAAAAAATATTTATCCAATGCTGTTAAAAGCTGAGAAGCCACAATGGCTCTAAAGGAAGGCTGTTGCAAACGTTTTTCATCAGCTGCGTTTGAAAGATATCCCAGCTCTAAAAGCATTGATGGGATGTCGGGCGAAGTTAGAACTGCAAAATCTGCAGATCGTTGGGTGTTCTTGCACAATTTAATCTGTTCTTTCACCTCTTTCAGAAACAATCTGGCAAAATGGACAGAGTTATTCATGGTTTCCCGTTGGGCAAGATCTATCAGGATATTGGACACTTCATCAGACTTGGTTGAAAGATCGATGCCAAAAATAATATCTGCTTTGTTTTCTTTTTCGGCTAAGCGTTCTGCTTCTTCGTCCGAAGCTTCCTTCGATAATGTATAGATTGAAAGTCCCGAGATCTTGTGGTCGATATTAGCGTCTGCATGAATAGACACAAACACGTTTGCTTTTTTTGCACGGGCAAAGGCCACTCTTCTTCTAAGTGGGACAGAAACATCTGCATCTCGGGTGAGATAGACTAAGTACCGACCGCTTAATTCTAGGTGATTTTTAATCTCACGGGCAAAAGCAAGGGTTATATGTTTTTCAAGAACGCCTGTTTTTCCGGCAGAACCTGAGTCTCTTCCTCCATGTCCTGGATCCAAGATGACAATACGTTTTTTTTCATGGAGCAGTGGCCCAAGTGTTGATATGGCAGTGATTGGCTTTTCTTTCGGCTCTATCTTGGATAAATAAGAGTCTTCTTTCTTTTTGGAGAGTTGCTTGGGTTTTATAGGTGGTTTAGTGGCTTCTACCTTAGTTTCTTGACTTTTTAGGGGGGCAGAACCTGCCAAGTCTATGACCAGGCGAGGATGAACATATTTTCCACTTGGAGGAAGGGTAAAGATTTTTTGAACCTTCGTATTTGGCTTCACCTGCAAAACGAGAGTGACACCTTTTGGTTCGAGGCTTTTCCAGTCAAAAGCTAGTATACGCCCCTCCGGTTTATGAAGGGTAGGAAGCGTCCCAGAAATGTCTGGAAGTTGAAATTTAATTTCGGTCCCGTCAGTTGTCGAGATAGCTTTATATGAGGTAAGTTTTTGGCTAAGGTCCAGGACAAATCTTGTTTTTTCTTTATCAACGCCGACCCTGATAGATTCAATTTGGACTGAGGCAAAAGACAGCGAGGGGAATATTATGGCAAAGCAACATATGAGGAAAATTTTTGATACTTGAGACTTACTGAACGACAAAATTCTCACCCCTATGCTTAAACGCCTTAGCTAATCACACCAGTAAGTAACACTATTTCCGTTTGAAACTCAAAGAAATTAGTTGGGTGCATCTGTTTTTATTGTCCAAAGCGGATTTTTGGTAAAAATGACTTTTTGGTGGAGCCAAGGACTTCTTCATGAGCCAGGTTCGTTTGTATATCAGTTGCCCTTCTATATCCAGGTGTTCCCTTTTTCAAGTGGTGCAATGCCCTCTTTGCTTGTTGAAGAGCTCTTTCCTTATTTTCCCTAGTATGACCAAGTAGGGCTTGTTCGCTCAATGAAAGGGCAGCCATTCCAATGTTGTTTTCTCGACCATAGGCAATGGCTAAAAAGTGCCAGGCCTGACCAAAGTCATTTTCTTTTTGGAGGGCTTTCGATAATTCAACACGTGCACGTTGATTGGCGTCCGCAGTATTCATCTCCAATAGAACATGAGCCAATGCAACTTGAATAAGAGGGTTATTGTCAGAAAGGGTGAGGGCTTTTTCAAGAGCACGGAAGGCTTTCACCTTTTCTCCAGCTTCAAAAAGAATCTCGCCTTTTAATTCCCAAAGATACGGATCTTCAGGATTGGAAACTAAAAGTGCATCGATCAAATTCGTAGCTTGGGAAAGGTTTCCCTGGCGATAGGTTGCAATTGTACGGGCATACTGTGACAGGAAGCTTTTATCACTTTCTTTGTGTAGAGAGAGTGTTCTAGAGGGTGAGTCGAGATAGGCCTGCAACTTTATCTTCATTCGTTTATGGCTATTTTCGAAGTTCCGGGACATGGTTGAACTTTTAATGGGAGACTTTTTGTACTGATTTTCTACAAAATCCAGTCTTTCTTGAGTCAAGGGATGGGTTCTTGCGTAGGGATTCTGGCGAGATTCAGGAAGAAGTTCCTGGTCTTTAATCTTATCGAAAAATTCTAAGAATCCCTTCAAACTCCACCCTAATTTGTCTAGATATTTCACCGCAGCTTGATCAGCAGAAGCCTCTCGTCCACGACTATAGTGGAGCATACTGCGTTGGGCGACTTGTGCGCCACCAAGGAGGGAGGCTGTGGCGACGTCGGGACTTCCTGCAAGGAGACCTAAGGCTCCCCCTAAAAGTCCCATAGCCATGGCTGGTGTTGTCATTTTTTTAAGGTCAGCCTCTTGGCGGACCGAATGGCCTCCGGATATGTGTCCCACCTCATGGGCAAAAACGCCAACTAATTGAGACGGTCCATCCGTATTAAGAATAAAACCTGTGTTAATAAACAAGGTACTTCCAAGCCCGGCACTTGCATTCAGTTCGGGGTCGACAATGATGTATATTTTGGCGCGCTCTGGGTTCATACCAGCAGCCGTAACAATTGGATCCAGATAACTTTTTAGAATGCTTTCAACTTCTGCATCTCGAATCATGGTACCGGTCTTAAATTCGACAGCATGTAATTGATTGCCCAGTCCAAACAGGGTCAAGAGAAAAAGGGCCGTTACGAATCGTTTCAAAAACATTGTCTATTTCTCATAAGGCTAATCGAGCAATCTTTGCCACCAACCTTTACGGTCGTCTCCCCCATCGCCTCCACTGGATACATTAACATCGGAGTCCGAGGTAGCTGCTGCATAGGGTACCTTTTCATCTTTAGTGGAGCTTTCTTTGCTCTTTTTTGGTGAAGACTTGCCTCTTGGTTTACTCTCCGCTTCCTGGCCGGTTGTTTCGGAAGATTTTACGGGCTGTTTCCGAGCCGTAGATCTGGAAGAAGACTTCGAGGGCGTCTTTTTAGCTTCCGAATCGGAGCTTTCCTTCCTTGGAGCATTCTTTTGAGACTCTGCAACCAAAGGCACAATGGTATCTCCTTCGAAATCGCTGACGGTAAAAGGCGACCCCTTCACTTCCTGGTTAGCGCCAGAATCCTTCGGTTGCTCTCCTTCTGGTTTTTTGCCAGTTCTGTGCCTTCTACGCGGGTATAAATTAGCACGCCTAGGAGAGCTTCGTTCAGTTTGTGGGGTCTGAGCAGACTTTTCAGAGGCTTCAGCCTTTTCTTGGGTAGGCTGAGCGCTCGTATCAGAGGTTTCTGCTTCTGTCTTCGTATCCGTATGGGGGCGTGTTCGACGTCCTCGCCGTGAGCGCTTTCTTCCTTGTGATTTAGTGGAACCCTTTTCAGCTAATTTTTTGCTGCTTTCTGGCAGTGTTTGTTCTCGCGTGTCTAGAATGATCCCCATTTCTTCGGATTCAATTAAAAAGTCAGGAGTAACAAACGAGTCATGATGCATAATCGATATTTTAAGGCTGTGTCTTTGTTCTATGTCCGCAAGGGCTTGTCGTTTATAGTTCAAAATATAGAGAACAACATCAACAGGCATTTTGACAGAAAGTTCTTTGGATTTACCTTTTAAGGCTTCTTCTTCAAGTGTGCGAAGGATCTGCACTGCTGATGATTCTACGGAGCGTATGAGCCCAGTTCCTCTACAGCTAGGACAGGGTGATGAGTGCATCTCCATAATGCTGGGTCGGAGGCGTTGTCTAGACATTTCTAACAGGCCAAAGGAACTAATTTGGCCAATTTGAATGCGGGCCCTGTCGTGGCGCATGGCCTCTCTGAATGTACGCTCTACTTTGCCAATATGACTTCCCTCATCCATATCGATAAAGTCAATTACAATGAGGCCTGCTAAATCTCTCAATCGTAGCTGTCTCGCGATCTCTTTCGCGGCTTCGAGATTGGTGTTAAAAGCAGTTTCTTCGATATGTCTTTCTCTGGTTGCGCGCCCAGAGTTTACATCGATAGCCACCAGAGCCTCAGTCGTATCAATGATCAGATATCCCCCAGAGGACAGATGAATAACAGGATTCAGCATGTCATGAATCTGTGTTTCAATTTTATATTGTTGGAATAAGGGGGCTTTCATATCCTGATACTTAACGACCTTTTTTGCATTGCTAGGAATGATTTTTTTTGCAAATTCCTTTGCCCGAGTGTATCCATCTTCTCCTTCAACAAGAATTTCTTTTATATCATTGTTATAAAGGTCTCTAATGGAGCGTCGAATGATATCTGCTTCTTCATAAATTAAAGCGGGAGCATTGGACGATAAGGTTTGCTCACGAATCTCATTCCACAACTTTAAAAGATAATCCAGATCACGCTTGATTTCAGGCTTAGTCCGTTTTTTGCCCGCTGTACGTACTATGACGCCAATGGTGTCGGGTAGCTTGAGTTCATCGACGATAGACTTTAATCTTTTACGATCATCCATATCGGTGATTTTGCGAGAAATACCGGAGCCTCTGATTGCGTTGGGCATAACAACACAGTATCTGCCTGCGAGGGATACAAAAGTTGAAAAGGCCGCTCCCTTCGTTCCCCGCTCTTCCTTTAGAGCTTGTAAAAGCATGACCTGATTGTTTTTAATTACTTCTTGAATTTTGTAACGTCGATGCAAAGGAACAAAGCGAGATTTGGTCTTTTCTTCCGGATCAGAATCCTCAGTGCTTTCCTCAGTTTCCTCCTCAGAGGCCTTTTTGGTGGGTTTCTTCTTTGCTTCTTTCTTTTCGTCTACGTCCACTTCTTCCTGTTTGTCTGAAACTGGAATGCGAAAATAGTCAGGGTGAATCTCATTAAAGGCCAGGAATCCATGGCGATCGGCGCCATAGTCCACAAAGGCTGCTTGCAAAGAAGGTTCGACTCTTACGACTTTTGCAAGATATATGTTGCCTTTGATCGTCTTCTTTCCAGACGAATCAAAATCAAATTCTTCAAGTTTATGTCCATCGACGATTGCCACCCGAGATTCCTCAGGGTGGGTCGTATCGATGAGGATACGTTTTTCCATAATTGTTTCGACTCCGTAAAGGGCTTGGCCTTTTCAGCCATAGGCTGAACAAGGGCTGCACCGTTATTTAAAAACAAAGCCCCCAACAGATAGTCGGATAATTTCATAAGAAAGACGGGGAGAAAAAGTCTCATGTCTCAACACCTTCTTGATTTTTTCCGCTTTGAATCATTAAAAATGACCTAAATTTCATCCGCTTGGGGCTCCAAACTATACGTTCATATCTGAACTTTACTGGCTGCTATGACTTCCAACTTCTTCAAACACTGAGCTTCCCCATCTAAGGGAGAAAGTCGACCGCAGTCCACGTATAAACTGTTATCCCTGACACACTACTGTGACTTGCTCTCAAGAACAACGAAAATCGCCGTTTTAACGTTTTTTTTTTCTTTGGTGCCCAGGATCCGCGATAGAGAATTAAAAAAAGCTCTGAGAGCGAGGAAATAGCTGGAAAAGGAGAGAAAAAGGGTTACACTCTTTAGGTGAAAACGTAACCCCTTCTTAAGAAATATAATTATGAAACTACCATCATTTTC
>JABJFC010000049.1 GCA_018662925.1 Alphaproteobacteria bacterium
ATTTAGAGTAACTTTTAGCGCTTTGGGTCAATTATTGCTGATTTAAAAATTTAACACCTAAAAAAACTCGCGCTCGATCGAAAAAACTGCGTCCCCTTGAACTTGAAGGAGAAATGTAACTTCCTATCGCGGATTTTGGGCCCCACTCCAACCAATAAAATCATCTGATTCCCATTGGTTTGAAATCAAAATGTGGCAAATTTGTTGACAGAAAAACCTATGCTTCATAAAGTTGCCACAACTTTTTGGAGCTTTTAGAGTATTCATGAACAAATCTGAGTCTGGTGTATCTTTCGTTGTACCCGTTTACAATAAGGCCACTTATCTGCCCGAAGTCCTTCTGGCTATACAGAACCAACGGGGAGATTTTGAGCGTGAATTTATTTTTATAGATGATGGGTCGACCGATGAGTCATTAACTTTATTGAAAAAGCTGACGTCTAAATGGAAGCACGTTCGGATCATTGAACAAAAAAATCATGGATCATCCCATGCGACCAATCAAGGAATCATGGCGGCGCGGTTGTCTTACATCAAATTTGTGGATGCAGATGACTTGTTGGGTGAGTACGCAACAAAGACGCTTTTGAACGGACTAGAACAAAACCCTCAAGCATGCCTCGCCTATGGGGACGTTCAGCGGTACAAAGATCGCAATGATATTGACTTAAGTTTTTACACTGATCAGCCAGAGATTCATCAGATCCATAACCCCTTGAAGGCGGCTCTTAAAAATAGCCTTTTCAATCCCACACAGTTTTTAGCCAGAACCACAGCTTGTCAGAAAGTAGGCGGCTGTGACGAACGAATCAGATATTCTCAGGAGTACACTCTGACCATACGGCTTGCCCTTGAAGGAGACTTTGTTAAAGTTCATATGCCTATGGCCTATCTTCCCGAGGAAGTAACGGGGCGTCTTTCCAATAATGTTGGCCGACAGCTACAGCGTGTCACCATGGCGTGTGCAAATTTTATGAGGGACCATCCACAGGTCCCTCGGGAAATAAAAAAGTTTGTGTGTCATCGTGCAGCAGGACGTTCGTGGAAATACCTGCATCGCCATCACGGAGAGAGTCATTTCTCCAAGTGGTTTTATTATAGTATCGCTTCTTACTTTGTTCCGGATAGGAAAACGGTTTCCTTCCTGGAGAATTGCGCGCAAGCATTTGATAAAGCAGAACAAAATGTCCATATATAGTAGACCCATTTACAGGAAGTGGTCATAGCTTCATGTGTGGATTTGCAGGATTTTTCGATTTTCAAAAGAGTCTTCGGACTCAAGAATACGCCTTTGTTGTTGATAAGATGGCAACGACACTTACCCACCGTGGTCCTGACGATTCTGGGGTTTGGGTTGATGAATCTAAAGGAATAGCCTTAGGGTTTCGGAGACTCTCTATTATGGATCTTTCCGTAGAAGGCCATCAGCCAATGCTGTCCAAGGATGGTCGGTATGTGATTGTATTCAATGGGGAAATCTATAATTTTAAGGCCCTCCGTCAGCAGCTAGATCAAGAAAGAAAAATTCCATGGAACGGGCATTCTGATACGGAAGTTCTTGTGGAGTCCGTTGCCCATTGGGGGTTCCATAAGACTTTAGAAGCATTGGAGGGAATGTTTTCTATTGCTCTTTGGGATCGAAAAGAAGAGAGCCTTTCTTTGGCTCGAGATCGTTTTGGGGAAAAGCCTCTTTACTATGGTTGGATGGGCAACGTCTTTCTTTTTGGATCAGAGTTGAAGGCCTTAGTTCAGCATCCCTCTTGGAAGGGGGAAGTGGATCGAGATAGCCTAGGACAGTTTTTGAGGTACGGCTATATTCCTGCGCCAAAGAGCATTTTTCAAGGCATCAATAAATTGCTGCCAGGACGATTTTTAACCTTATCTCCAAGGGATTTTCAGACGAGAACGGAGCATATTGCACTCTACTGGAAAGCGAGTGATAAGGCCGCGGACTCCAAGAAAAATCCATGGGGTGGCAGTATTCCCGAAGCTGTGGATGCTCTCGAGAATGCCCTTGAGAAAAGCGTTGCTCAGCGCTTGCATGCCGACGTGCCTTTGGGAGCTTTCTTATCTGGTGGCATTGATTCTTCTATGGTTGTTGCCTTGATGCAAAAAAAGGCCTCAAAGCCCATTCAAACCTATACCATTGGTTTTGAGGATCGGCGTTTCAATGAAGCGCACCAAGCAAAGCAGGTGGCGGAGCATTTGGGCACGGATCACACAGAAGTTTATGTGAACGAATCACATATTTTGGAGCAGATACGAAATCTTCCCCTTGTTTATGATGAGCCTTTTGCAGATGTGTCCCAACTGCCCACATGTTTGTTGACGCAAATAACCCGTCAGCATGTAAAAGTTGCCCTTTCGGGCGATGGGGGTGACGAATTTTTTGGAGGATATCCTCGTTACGAGAAAGCATTTCAGGACTGGAAAGGAATCTCCAGCTTTCCTGATTCCGTTCGTACGCTTATGAAAAAGATGCCGGTTCAATTGATTGCTAATTGTTTGAATCAGGCTGGGGGTTTAAAAAAACGACCTTCACGGCCGGGTGATAAGCTTTTGAAACTTTCAAAGAAATGGGCATGTCAGACACCACAAGAGGTGTATGAGCGATATCAAGCTCCGGGGGCGTTGTTTGGGCAAGTGGCAGCTGGAGAGAGTCTAGATTCAACTGCTTTCACTCAGGAGGCCTGTAGTGCCCATGGTATGGCTTCACTTCCTGAACAGTTTATGTTTTTGGATTCCCAAATATATTTGCCCGATGATCTAGAAGTCAAAATGGATCGGGCAAGTATGTCTGTGGGTCTGGAGGTGCGGGCTCCCTTTTTGGATCATAATTTGGCAGAACTTTCCTGGAGGATGCCTTGGGAATGGAAGAGTCATCCTTCTGAGGGAGCTAAATGGATTCTTCGACAGGCGCTGTATCGATATGTGCCCTCAGAACTGGTGGACCGACCTAAACAGGGCTTTGAAGTGCCCATTGGTGATTGGTTGCGGAAAGGTCTGAGATCCTGGGCTGACGATTTGCTTAATAGCAACCAAATGAAAACGCAGGGATTTTTAAATCAGGAATATATTTTGAAACTATGGGATGCTCACCAACGGGGACGAAATCTACACAATATCTTATGGCCGGTTCTTGTTTTTCAGCAGTGGGCGTCTCAGTGGCTCGGGGAAAAGATTGTTGACTAATAGGTATGGAGTTGGTAAACAGACTCACCAATTGGGGCCATTTAGGCTCGCTTAGGCGACCATTAGTAAGATTTGTATAGGTGACAGTATGAAAGTTGTAAATTCTTTAAAGACTTTAAAAACACGTGATAAAGCTTGTCGTGTTATTCGTCGCCATGGTCGTGTTTACGTTATTAACAAGCTAAAGCCCCGTTTCAAGGCACGCCAGGGCTAATTCCAGTAGAGTATTGGCTGGGATTGATGATTTATCCCTATTTTTTAGTAAGTTAGTTTCTGTATTTTTCACAAGATATCTCTTGTGTTTTTTCAGGTTAAGTTGCTTGACATCATCCCCTATTGGATCTACGTTCACGCCATGATCATGTGGTTGAAGTTAGGTGCTAAAATCTATGGCAACATTTCGAAATTCTAAAGATGCGGTTGAGTGCGAAGTAATGGTTCGACTCATGAGTACTATTGAGGGAGAGCCTGAAATATCTCAACGGAGTTTGGCTGCGGAATTGGGGATTGCAGTGGGCTTGGTCAATATCTATCTGAAGCGCTTAATCCATAAGGGATATGTTCGGGTAAGTCAGGTACCTGCTCGTCGATTTGCTTATTTTGTGACTTCCCAAGGTTTAGTAGAAAAAAGCCAAATGATTTCCGACTACTTAAGCAATTCTCTGACTTTCTTTCGAAATGCGAGATCTCAGTGTGATCAGCTTGCACAGCTGTGTGAGGAGGCAGGTTGGAAGAAAATAGCCCTATTGGGAGAGGGTGAGATTGCAGAAGTTATGCAATTGGTTTCCCATCAATTTTCCTATGATCTCAGTATTGTTGAAATTTCTGAACTTGCAGGAACCCAGTTTGATTGTGTTATTGTCACAGATATCATAAGCCCCCAGAAGATCTTTGATTCCCTTAAAGCACAGTGGCCGGAAGAAAGAATCCTTACCTTGCCGTTGTCACATATCTCGCGGAAGGTATTATCTCGTAAGGAGAAAGCAGCATGAAGCGTTGGTACGTTGCCCATACTCAGGTTTACGGGGAATCTAAAGCCGAAGACCATCTTAGGGCTCAAGGCTTCTCTGTATACATTCCTCGCATTAAAACTCTTCGACGCCATGCTCGGAAAGTAGAGACCATTCTGGCCCCCCTTTTTCCGCGATATATTTTCGTTGGCTTTGATGTGGAACAGGACCGCTGGAAGGCTATTGATTCTACCAGAGGGGTTTCTTATTTATTGCGTCACGAGGAAAAACCACTCTCTGTGCCTACGGGAGTTGTAGAAGAGTTGCAGGAACAAGAAGATGAGCAGGAAGGCTTGTCGCTTTCGTCGTTAGCTCTTTTCAAAAGGGGAGAGCGAGTTGAAGTTTTAGACGGCGTTTTTGCCGGTCACGTTGGTGTTTTTGAAGAGATGACCACTCATGCACGCGTTCAATTGCTTCTTTCCTGTTTGGGCCGAGAAGTAAAAGTGGCTCTTCCCATACATACCATAAAGGCGGCTTAAGTTTAAAATAGCGTCTTAATGTGTATGGTTTAAAAGTTTTCAGAAGTCTTGGTGATTTTCACCCAGACTGCGGCAGCCGTGGTGAAGCGGCGTTTTCCAAGAAATGACACTCAAGAGGAATCCATAAATGACAACAAATTATGCCTTAAAATCGAAGCCAGCCCTTCAGGCAATTCCTTTTATTGATCTGAAGACACAGCAATCGCGTATTCGCCCTCAAATTGATGCCGCTATTCAGCGGGTATTGGATCATGGAATGTATGCCATGGGTCCAGAAGTATTTGAGTTGGAAAAGGCGTTGTCGGATTTTTGTGGGGCTAAGAATGTTATTTCCTGTTCAAGTGGGACCGATGCTTTAGCGCTGATCTTAAGAGCAAAAGAAATCAGACCGGGAGATGCGGTTTTTGTTCCCAGCTTTACTTTTGTTGCGACGGCGGAAGTTGTGACATGGTTTGGAGCGACACCTGTATTCGTGGATGTCCTGCCTGATACGTTTAATATGGACCCTGACAGTTTGAAGCAAGGCATCCAGGCGGCAAAGAAAAATGGTCTCACGCCAAAGGGCATCATTCCTGTGGGTCTTTTTGGTCAGCCGGCTGATTATGAGCCAATCGAGGCCATTGCTGATGAGAATGGCTTGTGGGTCTTAGATGATACGGCCCAGTGTTTTGGCGCTACCTATAAAGGGCGTAAATGTGGAACAATTGGAGATGCAACAGCGACGAGTTTCTTTCCGGCCAAGCCTTTAGGATGTTATGGCGATGGGGGAGCTATCTTTACGGATAACGATGAGTTTGCCGAAATTTTAAGAAGCATGCGGATTCATGGCCAAGGGATCAACAAGTATGAAAATGTTCGTATTGGGATAACGGGTCGTCTAGATACCATCCAAGCCGCTATTTTACTTGAGAAGTTAAAAATCTTTCCCGAAGAATTGAAACAACGCCAACGAGTTGCAGATACCTATAACGAGGCTCTTAGAGATGTGGTTCAGGTCCCAGATTTGTTGGAAGGAACCACTTCTATTTGGGCTCAGTATACCGTTGTGCTGCAAGGGCAAGATCGTGATAAAGTTGTTGCAAATCTTAAAGCATTAGGGATTCCGACGGCTATTTATTATCCTATTCCTCTTCATCTTCAAAAGGCCTACGATAAATTCTTGCGGGCGACAGACTCTCTTTCGGTAAGCGAAAGTCTCTCACACAAAGTACTCAGTTTGCCCATGCATCCGTATTTAGAGGAATCTGATCAATCGAGAATCATTGAGGGGGTTAGGGCCTCCCTTTAATACCATGCGTATTGCTTTTCTTATCCCTTCCATGGAGGCTGGCGGTGCAGAACGTGTCGCAGCAATCCTTTGTAACCAGTGGGTTAAAAAGGGCCACGAGGTCAATTTAATGACTTATGAGGAAGAAGGAACTTCCTCGGCGTATGAATTAGATTCTCGTGTGAGAATTCACCAGCTTGGGTTGCATCACAAGAAAGCCACTGTGATTAGCTTTTTGCTGAAGAATTTGAAACGAATCTTGAAATTCAGAAAGGCACTGTCACAGCTGAAACCAGATATAGTTGTGTCTTTTATGGTTGAAACAAATGTGGCGGCTGTTTTG
The DNA here is from genome assembly GCA_018662925.1 of Alphaproteobacteria bacterium. NCBI lineage: Bacteria > Pseudomonadati > Pseudomonadota > Alphaproteobacteria > Alphaproteobacteria bacterium. Next base: position 6,292 of record JABJFC010000049.1, read on the forward strand.
GCATCTCTTAGGAAAGATTGGTCTGTTGTTATTTCAGAACGAGTACATCCTGGTTTTTGCCCTATAGGTAAAATGAGATCAGCCCTTAGAGTGTTAACCTACGGGCTTGCGGACGCTGTTGTGGTTCAAACATCAGATATTGCAAAATGGATGGAAAATTCCCTAAAAATTACACCGTTAATTTTTCCTAATCCCATTGATTTAAATGCGAAGGTATTGACCGAAACCAATACCAAAATGGGGACGGGGAAAAAGGTAGTGGCTGGAGGAAGACTCTCTTTCCAGAAGGGATTTGATTTTTTAATTGATGCTTTTTCTAGGGTGGCAGATAAGAATCCTTCCTGGACGCTTTCCATTTATGGTGATGGTCCTGAACTTGAAAACTTAAAAAATAGAGCGAAAAAATTAGGACTAAAAGATCGTGTGGAGTTTCAGGGGATCGTTCCTGACTTGCGATCTAGACTTAGCCAGTGTGATTTGTTTGTTCATTCTGCCCGCTATGAGGGTTATCCAAATGTGGTGATGGAAGCACTGGCTTCAAACTGTTGTGTTGTTGCAACCGATTGTCCCGGGGGAACGCGGGAGCTATTGCAAGATGGGCGATATGGGAAACTTGTTCCCTGTGATGATGTCGAAAAACTTTCAATGATACTTTCAGAACTTATGAATGATGATAGTCTTCGTCAGCATATGGCTGAAAATGCATCTGGAGCAGTTAAAGATCTTGATTCAGCAAAAATTTCTAAACGCTGGACGCAGTTATTTGAAAGTTTAAAATCCAGAAATTCCGTCCCAGAAGGAGGGATAGACACACTTTTAGTTATCAGCCAGCTCGGAGTTGGGGGGACTGAAAATCATGTAACAAGCTTGTGCCAATGGTTTAATCAACAAAATGCTCATGCTACAGTTTTTAACATGCTTGGGGTTGGTAAAAACACTCAGGCGCTTCAAGAGTCAGGATTTCCGGTTCTGATGCCAAAAGGCATTTCCTTGATTCGAAACTTTAGAGCCTTAAGTTGGTTGATGTGGCCAGTTGTTGCCGTAAAGCTTTTTAAGACATTTCGTAGTGCCCGCCCCAAAGTGACGCACTTTTTTTTACCAGCCAGCTATATTGTTGGGAGTATCGTAGCACTTGTAGCGGGTATTGATACGAAGCGGGTGATGAGCCGAAGAAGTCTAAACACTTATCATAAAAAGTATCCTTTCATAAGCTGGATTGAAAGCTGTTTGAATAGGAGGACGCATGCCTTTTTAGGGAATTCAATCGGGGTAACGGATCAATTGTTACGGGAAGTTAACATAACGAAAAATCAGATGGGTCTCATCTATAATGGCGTCGATTTTTTATCATTTGAGAATACTCAGTGCACTAGTGACACTCGTGAGCGCTTAGGCCTTCAGGAAAGTAGCTTTGTTATGATCATAGTGGCCAATTTAATTCCCTATAAAGGGCATATGGATTTGTTCGAGGCATTGGGAAGCATTTCTAGTAGGTTACCAGAGAATTGGCATTTAATCGTTGTTGGGGAAGGTGATGCTTTTAAGAATAAATTAGTGGACAAGGTTTCATCGCTAGGTTTGGATGCCTCAGTTTCATTTCTTGGATCTCGTTCTGATGTTCCAGACCTTCTTGTTGCCTCAGATATGGGAGTTCTCTCATCACATGAAGAAGGATTTTCAAATTTTATACTCGAAGGGATGGCCGCTCGGCTCCCTATGGTTGTTACTGATGTAGGGGGCAATCCAGAAGCAGTTATAAATGGGAAGACTGGCATAGTTGTTTCACCTCACGACCCCAATTCACTAGGCCAAGCGATCTTGAAACTAGCAAAGGATAAGGAGCTTTCCCGAAGTATGGGAGAAGCTGGGTATTGCCGTGTTCGCGATCGATTTTCTCAAAAGCAGTGCATAGCGAACTATAATCAACTCTATGAAGGTTTATTAGAGGGAAAATCAGTGGATGAGATTTCTGCTGTTCGAGTGCAAAATTATGGAAGCTTCTAGATGGAGAAGTACGTAGGCACATGTGTGGCATAGCCGGTTTTATAGATCTTAAGACGAGATTGTCTCAACCTAAAATGGTTAAGGTTGGCCAATCAATGGGCCATGTATTGTCCCATCGGGGCCCCGATGCAGGAGATGTATGGGTCGATGCCGAAACGGGAGTCTGTTTGGCGCACCGACGGTTAACGGTTGTTGATCTGACGGAGACAGGCCATCAGCCCATGGAGTCCTCCTGTGGCCAGTTTGTGACCATCTACAATGGCGAAATTTATAATGCAGAGGAGCTGCGTACCGAGTTACTGGCCAAAGGCAGGATTTTCAGGGGCCATTCCGATACGGAAGTTCTCGTAGAGGGCTGTGCTGTTTGGGGTGTGCAAGAAATGGCAAAGCGTTTGGTTGGAATGTTTGCCTTTGCCATTTGGGACAAGAGAGAGCGTCGGTTAACTCTTGTGCGAGATCGACTTGGCATCAAGCCACTTTATTGGGGTTTGATCGGGAAGCAACTGTTATTTGGCTCTGAATTAAAGGCTTTGCGGACTCATCCTGATTGCCCAAAGGATGTGGATCGGAATGCGGTCGCCTCATTTCTACGGTATAGTAATATCCCTGCCCCTCTCACCATATATAGGGGTATTGAAAAGCTACAGCCCGGGCACATGCTATCTTTTGATGGGGTGAAGGGTATTCCAATTGTTGAATCCTATTGGACTTTGGAAGACGCCGTTCAAACTGGAAAAGACAATTTACTTTCTGGAAATGATGAGGAAGTCATTCAGGAAGTTGGAGATTTACTCGAAGATTCTGTAAAGCGCCGGATGGTTGCAGATGTGCCTTTGGGGGCATTCTTATCCGGTGGTATTGATTCTTCGACAGTTGTAGCCCTCATGCAAAAGAACTCTAAGACCCCGATTCGGAGTTTTTCCATTGGATTTGAGGAAAAGGGCTATAATGAGGCTCAGTATGCAGCAGCGGTAGCGAAGCATCTGAAGACAGATCATACAGAACTTTATGTGACATCTCAGGAAGCGAGAGAGGTCATTCCAAAATTGTCAGATATTTACGACGAACCCTTTGCCGATTCGTCACAGATTCCAACGTATTTGGTGTCTGCGCTAACACGCAAACATGTAACGGTGGCTTTGTCGGGAGATGGGGGGGATGAACTTTTTGCCGGTTACAATCGTTACACGACGGTGGAAAGGTTTCAGAAGATGACTCGTTTTACGAACCAGCCTATGAGGCAATTAATTTCCTCAGCAATTCGGAGTTGCCCGACGGGAGTATGGGATTCTATTCTAAAGTTTGCTCCTGGGGCCATGAGAATGTCTCGGCCAGGGGAAAAAATGCACAGGTTGTCCCATATTTACAGTCAGGATACGGAGAGCTTTTACCATAACTTAGTGAGCCATTGGGATCAGCCACAGAAGGTTGCTGTTGGGGCGGACAATCCGTTGGATATGATGGAGAACACGCCTATTCCAGCAAGTGTCTCTAATACCGTAGAACGAATGCAGTATTTGGATACAATGACCTATTTGCCAGGGGATATTTTGACCAAGGTTGATCGTGCCAGCATGGCAAAATCCTTGGAAGTACGTGTGCCCATACTGGATCATCGGCTTGTGGAGTTGTCTTGGCGATTGCCACAAAAATTCAAGATTCGAGAGGGTCAGAGCAAATGGATTCTGCGTCAAATTTTAGATCAACATGTGCCTAGGAAACTTTTTGATCGACCGAAAGTGGGTTTTAGTGTTCCCGTTCAGGCTTGGCTTCGGGGCCCTCTTAAGGAGTGGGCTCATGAACTGCTTTCTAAAGATTCCATAGATCGGTATGGGCTTATGAAGTGGCAACCTATAAATCAAAAGTGGCAAGAACACTTGTCAGGAAAACACGATTGGCAGTATCAGTTGTGGAGCGCTTTAATGCTCCAATCATGGTGCCAGAAATGGTTATAGAAAAATTTAGAATAGAGTAATTTATGTCAACGCCATCAGTTATATCTGCCGTTCAGAAGTTAAGAAGTCTGCTTACCCCAAAGGAAAAGAGAGAATGGCTTTCGTTTGTTGGAATTGCGCTTATTTCATCGGCACTGGAGATTGTTACAGCTTCGGTCATCGTTGTTTTTGCGCAGGTAATTAACCAACCCGAATTGGGGATGAAATATATTGTAAAAGCAGGTCTGGAAGGTTACGTGAGAAGTGATCAGGTTGTTCTTTATCTGGCAATTTTATTCGGGCTTATTTACCTAGTTAAAAATATGATTTCTGCATTTGAGGCCTTTTTTCAAAACTTTTCCATACAAAGGATGAATTACAACTTTAAGAAAGAAATGCTTAAGAGATACACATATATGGACTATAGCCTCTATCTCACGAGGAATTCCTCCTTTGGAATGACAGTGGTTGGTGGGGATATTGAGAAGGTTTATTCTACTGGGATGCCTGCATTGGCAGCAGTGATTTCCGAAGGGGTGGTATTTGTTTGTCTCGTTGGGATGATTGTCTTTATGGATCCTTCTCTTTTCGGTTTTATTTTTGGGATTGGTGGCTTTGTCGGATTTTGCATCTATAAGTGGTTTCTTCCTATGTTTTATAACTGGGGGAAACACTTGCAGGAGACAGCTTTATTAAGTACGAAAAATCTTTTGCAGTTTTTCCATGCCTTTAAAGAGATTTTGCTACTGGGAAAGCAAGATACTTTCATAGAGGTTTATCATAGAATTTCTCAGAAACGTTCTAGGATTCAAGCCGTGCAAACTGCTACAAATACGTTGCCACGCGTTGTAATAGAGGTCTTATTTGTTGGGTTATTCGTTTTAACAATTTCATATATGTCAGTGAACTATGATCAGCCGCAACAAATGTTAGGAATGTTAGGCGGGTATCTTTATGTTGGGTTTAGAGTAATGCCTGGTTTAAATAGGATAATAGGTCAGCTTAATAATTTTAAAACGGTCATTCCATCGGTTGAACGGATGGATCAGGAATACTCTACCGCATTTTCCAAAGAGAATTATGTGAATGTACCAGGATTAAAATTCGAGAAAAATATCGTAATTCGCAATGCATTCATTAAGTACAGAAGTGCTGATACGGATGCTCTAAAGAATGTTACGCTGACTCTTCAAAAGGGAGAGAGTATTGGAATTATTGGAGAAACTGGTTCAGGAAAATCTACATTCATTGATATGCTTCTAGGTCTCTTAAGGCCTTATAAAGGTGATATTTTGATTGATGGAAAGTATCCTGTAAATTCGCCCCAATGGCATAAAATGATTGGATATGTTCCCCAATCAATTTATTTGACTGATGATACAATCGAAGCAAATATTGCCTTCGGTGTGGAAGCGGAACAGATCGATATAGAAAGATTGGAAACAGCCATTAGTGGCGCTCAACTCTCGACATTTATTCTTAAGTTGCCTGATGGGGTAAAGACAATTGTGGGGGAGCATGGCGTTCGTCTTTCAGGTGGTGAGCGGCAGAGAGTTTCTATTGCCAGGGCGTTATACCATAATCCTGAGGTTTTGATTTTTGATGAAGCGACGTCTGCATTAGATAATGCAACTGAAAAGAAACTGATGGATACCATAGGAAAATTAAGTAAAGTTTGTACAGTGGTTATGGTTGCCCATCGCTTATCAACATTAAGGGACTGCCAGCGGATTATTCATATTAAAGATGGAATAGTCGAAGAAGGAGAGCTTCAACACGAGAAGAAAGCGTGAAGACTTTGTTATTTCTAGAAAGTGACACGATGATTGTAATTCATAATGGAGGTACAGATGCTGACTGATTCACAAAAGGAATTCTTCCATAATAAGGGATACATTCACTTAAAGAATGTTTTTACCAAACAAGAAGTAGAGTGGCTAAGAGAGTGTTCCGAAAAACATGACGGTGGAGATGTGTTAAGTGATAAAGCCTTCAAAGGAATTATTTTTGATAAACGCATCATTGAGCCACTGAAAAATTTAATTGGAGCACCATTAATCTATTTTGGTGAGAGTGGGGCAAGATACGATAATATTGCAAAACCTAGAGGATCTAGGACGATGCACAATGATTCTAAGAATGATGATTTTGATTTTACCCGAGAGTACTCTGTATACAGGATAGGCTTATACCTTCAGGATTGTGATGAATATAGCGGGGGCCTTAAATTGCGTCCCGCCTCTCATAGAAGCCTTTGCATAAGTAAGCATGGTCTTATGGGAATTGCCCAATATTTAAAAAGTCATAAGACTTTCAAGGGGCTTATCCCTCCAAAATCAATAAATGTTCCATCAAAAGCAGGAGACCTATTGATTTGGAGCATGAGAATTCATCACTCTGGGCACGCAATTAGGTTAAAAGGGTTCCCTAATATTTCTTTACCAACGTGTTTTGAAGATTTTGTTCCAAATCTTTTCAAAAGACCAGTTTGTCGCAAAAGGTCAGTAATTTTTGCAAGTTTTGGAACAGATTCCGATTATCTAGAAGACTATATTGAGGATCGCGTTAAACATAGTTCGATGGTAGATCATTGGAAAAAATGTGATTTTGATCAGAAATTTATATCTAATATAAATTATGTAGGCAAGGAAGTTTTCATTCGAAAAGATGGAGTTAAGCTTAAAAATGGATAAAATTTACAGTCTTTTGAGGCCCTTTTATAGGTTTGTGAAGCAGCTGTTACTAATTGATTTCATTAGATTTATGATTTGTTTTCCACGTTATCTGTATTTTCGTTTTGTGAGGGTGAAATATAGAACTTTAGAAGATATTGAAAAGGGGTCAGAAAATATTGCGCAGGACAAAAACAGGTCTACTCTGAGTCATAATCTAAAGGTTTTTGCTTTTAGTTATAAGGCCTTCAAAGATTTATTATCTTCATTTTCGGTGCAGAGATCATCACGTCTCATACGTCCTCTCATGGGTATTGATAGGCTTACTAAGAACTCCGGTAACACAAAAGTTCTAATCATCGGCCCTCGCACAGAAGGGGAAATTTTCAATTTGATGGGGTATGGCTTTAAGTTGAAGAACATTAAAGCACTGGATCTTCATACTTATTCTCCCCGTGTTGATCTGGGGGATATTCATGATATGCCCTATGCTAATGACACATTTGATTTAGTCATCTGTGGGTGGGTTATTCCTTATAGCAATAATAAAACTTTGGCGGCTTCAGAGATTAAAAGAGTTTTAAAGAATAACGGGATCGTTGCTATTGGGCTTACGTATCAGCCCTCTGGAATGCATTTTGGAACTGGTCTTGTTGATAGCACCGAATCTATTCACAACCTTTTTTCTTCCGATGTTAAAAATGTTTACTTCAGGTACGATCAAAAGGAAGAAGATAAAGAGAGCATTGGTGGCATTATAACGGCTTTTTCATGTAATAAGCCAATATCAAAGACAGAGTCTAAAGGCAAAAAAAGCCTTGTTCGTTAGGATTAGTTGTACGACTTTTTGATTTAAAATGAACTTATTGTACCTTTCACATTCTGAGATACCTTCGTCATCGGCGAATTCAGTGCATGTTATGAAAATGTGTTCGGCCTTTTCTAGATTAAAGCACAAAGTTACCCTAGAGTGCTTGCCAGGAACTATTCTGGCTAAGGATGCATTTTCATATTACGATGTGACCCCGGATTTCTCTGTCTCCTGTAATGATGAAAAGAGCTATTGGTTGTCGGGTTTCTTATGGCATCTGAAAGAGAAGCTTCCTGGTGTTAGGGTGGGCCCCATTCCTTCTATCTTATATGGTTATGGAAGAATTAGAAATAAAGTTAGACGCCTGTCACCAGACCTTATTTATTCGAGAAATCAGTATTGGTTGCGGGCTTGTTTGAAGCTGAGAATACCAATGGTATTTGAATCCCATCATCCACCAAGAAATAAGTTAGATTATCTTCTTCAAAAGAAAATTATTAAGTCGGCATACTTTCAGAAACTTGTTGTCATTTCGGAAAAGCTGAAAGCTATTTATTTGCGCGAGTTTTCAGAGCTTTCTCAAGAAATTGTTCTTGTTTGCCACGATGGTGCAGATCCTGTTTCGGAGGATTCCTTTGGGCAGAAATGTGAGAGGAAGGGTGTTCAAGTCGGATATGTGGGTCAGATTTACAACGGCCGCGGGATCGATGTTATTCTACAAGTTGCTCAAAAGCTGAGAGATATTAGTTTCCAAATCATAGGGGGTGAGAAAGAAGAGATTGAAAGGCAAAAGAATCTTTTTGAAGTTCCCTCGAATGTCAAATTTTATGGTCATCTTCCCCACAGTAAACTTAAGTCTATTTACCCCAACATCGATATTGCTTTAGCTCCCTATCAGCATCAGGTCTCAACCTATGGTGGAAAAGGGAATACGGTGGATTTTATGTCACCATTGAAATTGTTTGAATACATGAGTTGGAAAAAGACAATCATTTGTTCAGATCTACCTGTTCTTCGAGAAGTACTGTCCCATGATGAGAGTGCGATTTTTGTGAGACCGGATGATATAGAAGGTTGGGTTGCTGCAATTTCTAAACTTGTAACCGATCCTAAAATAGGAAAGACGCTTTCAGAAAAGGCCTTTTCTAGTTTTAAGGAGAAATACACCTGGGATGCACGCGCAAAGCGTGTTTTAACTGCCATATGAAAATAGGATAATATGATGTTAAAAGATTTTTTAGTTAAGAAACCTGAATTTGATGGCGCCTCCATCATAGTGACTGGAGGAACTGGTTCATTTGGACAAGCATTTATAAAGAAGGTTTCTCAGCTATATAGACCAAAGAAGCTGATAGTGTTTTCTCGTGATGAGTTAAAACAGTATGAGATGGCTCAAAAGTTCCCAGAGGCACAATATCCATTTCTCCGTTTTTTTATTGGAGATGTCCGGGATTATAATCGTTTAGAAATGGCTTTCAGAGATATAGATGTGGTTGTCCATGCTGCAGCGTTGAAACATGTTCCAATTGCTGAATACAATCCATATGAATGTATTCATACAAACGTAATAGGTGCTGAAAACATCGTGAGAGCAGCTTTTAGACAAAAAGTCAAAAAGGTTATAGCATTATCTACGGATAAAGCGGTTAGTCCTATCAATCTTTATGGGGCAAGCAAGTTAGCAGCTGATAAGATTTTTGTGGCGGCAAACAATATTCAGGGAAATGATCCTACTACATTTTCTGTCGTTCGTTACGGAAATGTAATTGGTTCTAGAGGCAGCATAGTACCTATGTTCCAAAAAATGGCACAGACTAATGTTCCATTCTTGCCTATTACAGACGATCGGATGACACGTTTTTGGATAGCTTTGGAACAAGGGGTGGATTTTGTCCTTTCTTCAATAGAACTTATGAAGGGTGGTGAAATCTTTGTTCCAAAAATACCAAGTATGAAGATCATTGATATGGCAAAGGTTATTGCTCCAGGAATTGACACAAAAATAATAGGTATACGGCCGGGTGAAAAATTGCACGAGGCGATGTTAACAGCCGACGAATCTAATAGCACATACAACTTGGAGGATCGATTTGTTCTCTGCCCTGGGAACCTTGAAAGCGCAAAGCATTATGATAAAACTTGTTCTAAGGTCGCAGAGCGTTTTATTTATTCCAGTGATCAGAATGATGAGTGGTTGAAACCGGAGGAGTTAAATATGATGATTCGTGAGACTTCCGATTCTGTTAGTTCAAAAGTAGCATAAAAAAAGTTTGTAGCATGAGTACATTCATCCCTTACGGGCGCCAAAGTATTGACGAGGAAGATATTCAAAACGTTGTCAGTGTTCTGAGCGGAGATTGGCTAACAACAGGTCCAGCTGTTCAGCAATTTGAAAAGGCTCTGGCTGGGGTAACGGGTTCAAAGCATGCCTTTAGTTGTTCCAATGGTACAACGGCTCTCCATTTAGCCGTTAGTGCTCTAGGGATCAAACCCGGAGATGTCGTTCTTGTGCCGGGGATTACTTTTCTCTCGACTGCAAACTCTGTTCGTTTTGAAGGAGCAGATGTACGATTTGTAGATGTGGATCCTAAGACGGCTTTGGTGACACCTGAGCTGTTAGAGAAATCTATTCAACAGTGTGTCGATAAAACTAAGATTAAGGCCTTCATAAATGTTCATTTTGCAGGTCAGTGTGGAGACCTAGAAGAAATAGAAAAGGTTGCCCGAAAATACGAATTAAAAATCATTGAAGATGCGGCCCATGCAATTGGCTCAACTTATATCGCTAAAAATGGAGATGAATTCCCTGTTGGGACTTGTCAATATTGTGATCTTACGACTTTTTCTTTTCATCCGGTTAAAACCATTGCTGCGGGAGAAGGTGGAGCCGTCACGACCAATGATGCTTCTTATGCCAAGCGGCTTTCTTTAATGAGAGGCCATGGCATGACTCGAAATGAAAGTGATTGGGGGGCTCAACACCAAAATGAAGAGCGCGGTCCGTGGTTTTATGAAATGCAGAACCTGGGCTTTAATTACCGGATTAGTGATATAAATTGTGCTCTTGCCTGTAGCCAGTTGAAAAAGCTTAGTGCTTATAAATCACAGAGACAGGATATTGTGGCGAAATATGATTCGGCCTTTTCTGGAAAAAGTTTTCTACAACCATTGGTTAAGACTGCCCATTCCAATCCGGCTTGGCATTTATATGTACTTCTTATAGATTTCGAGGCTTTGGGGAAAACCAGAACTCAGGTGATGACTGAATTAAAAGAAAGGGGCATTGGAACGCAAGTGCATTATATCCCCGTTTATAAGCAACCGTATTACCGTGAGCTCTATGGAGATATACATTTAGAAGGTGCTGAGGCATTTTATAGCCAATGTCTTTCTATTCCACTGTATGTGGGGTTAAGCTCAGAAAACACTGATTATGTGATCGAGAGTATTTTAGACCTATGCGCTTAGCTCTTGGAACAGCACAGTTGGGATCTGCCTATGGGGTCACAAACGTAACGGGGCAGCCCTCTAAGAGCGACTCCTATGGCATTCTAGATCTGGCAGTGCAATCAGGAATGGATACTATTGATACAGCCGTGGGTTATGGAAAAGCTCAAGATGTCGTCGCGGATTGGTTCAAGGGATCAGACTCACAGGTAAGAATCATTTCTAAAATATGCATCAAGAATGGTTTGGAGCATTTTGAAAAATCCTTTTGGAAAATGTATGAGCTGTTTGGGAGTCGACCCATATATGGTCTTTTGGTGCATGATCCAGAGAATTTCAACACCCTAAAACATAAAGAATTTGTTGATATGGTTCATAGTTTCAAAGAGAAAGGGTGCCTTCAGAAGTTTGGGGTATCTGTCTATGATCCAGAAACAGTCGAGTCTCTTTCAGGGTGGTTGTCATTGGATATCGTTCAATGCCCTGTAAATATTTTGGATCAGCGGTTCATTCAAGAGGATATGAAAGAAATTTACGCAAAGCATCATATAGAAGTATATGCACGCTCATTATTTCTTCAGGGAGTGCTCCTTGCTGAAAAGTTGCCTTTAGGTCTTTCAAACTTGGAGCCAAGTTGGAATCGATTTCAGTCTATGTGTAAAAATGAAAACCTAACGCCGTTACAAATGTGCCTCCTTTTTGCTAAAGCTAGCTCGAGCGTAAGCAAGTGGGTTATTGGTGTGAATTTAGCCACGGAGCTGTCGGGTATTATGGATTGCTGGAAAAGTTTACCCAATCAAATTCCAAATTACGACCTGCTTCAGTGTGAAAACGTTGTGCATGTGGATCCAAGGAACTGGGCAGTTCAATGAAGAAAGTTGCCATTATTCAGGCCCGGATGGGATCGACTAGATTTCCAGGAAAAGTCTTGAAAGAATTAGCTGGAAAGCCACTTCTTGAGTGGATAGTAACAAGATCAAAAGAGATCCCGCTTATTGATCAGGTCGTTGTTGCGACGTCTGATCAGGAGTCAGATTTGCCTATTGTTCAATGGTGTAAGGAGCATAAAGTTGAGTGCTTTAGAGGGAATGAACATGATGTCTTAGATAGATACTATAATGCTGCGCAGAAAATGAAGGCAGATGTAATTATTCGGATTACAGCTGACTGCCCATTTTTGGATCCGAACGTGGCTGGGCAGGTTTTATCTCTTGTGGCATTGGGGCATGCTGACTACGCTTCAAATATACTACCAGTGACTTGGCCAGATGGATTGGATTGTGAAGCCTTTACCTTTTCCGCTCTTGAGTCTAGTCATCGGATGGCAGTCAAAAGGGCTGATCGGGAGCATGTGACTTCATACATAAGAAATAACCAAGCAAAATTTAAAGTGCTCAATTTGTCTTGCCCACTTCCGGATTTGGGGAAATATCGTTGGACAATCGATACGTCTCAGGATTTGGAATACCTTGAAACCATCTGCAAAAAGGTAGGGAAAGATTTTAGCAGTTACGTGGAGCTGCTCTCAGTTTTGGGAAATGAGAAGCAACCCTCCATGAACAGAAATGAGGGGTACGCTAAATCTATCAGAGATGAAAAAACTGTTTGTTCAACCTTTACGGAATCAGATGCAGCGCTTAAAAGATCCTTAAAGGTCATTCCTCTGGGGAGCCAGACTTTTAGCAAGTCGCACATCCAGTATCCAAAACGATCACCCTTATTTTTGAGTCATGGGATGGGGGGGCGCGTTTGGGATGTTGATGGAAATGAATATGTAGATTTAGTAAGTGGATTGCTTCCAAGTATTCTAGGCTATTCGGACCCTGATGTTAACTACGCAATTCAAGAACAGCTGCAGAAGGGAATAACTTTCAGCCTGGCGACTTCCTTGGAAATTGAACTAGCAGAAAAACTTTGCAGGATTATTCCTTCTGCTGAACAGGTTCGTTTTTCGAAAAATGGTTCTGACGTGACGTCTGCAGCTATTAGATTGGCGAGGGCTTATACACAGCGGGATAAAGTAGTGACTTGTGGGTATCATGGTTGGCATGATTGGTACGTGGGAACGACAACACGTGATATGGGCGTTCCAAAATCTGTTTCTGAATTAACCGTATCGGTTCCCTTTAATGATATTGATAGGTTTGAAACACTCTTAAAGACTGAAGAATATGCCAGCGTAATTATAGAGCCTTGTAACATGTACAAGCCTCAAGAAGGATTTCTTCAAACGTTAAAAGTTTTATGCGAAAGATATGGAACTCTCCTTGTTTTTGATGAGATTATTACAGGGTTTCGTATGTCCTTGGGGGGGGCTCAAGAGTACTTCGATGTAACGCCACACATATCTTGTTTTGGGAAAGCCATGGGGAATGGAATGCCCATTTCTGCCATTGTGGGAAGTAAGAAAATAATGAAGAGTATGGAAGACATTTTCTTTTCGGGAACGTTTGGCGGGGAAACTATTTCTATTGCGGCTGCTTTAGCGACAATCAACGTCATTGAAAAGAAGAATGTTATAGGACATTTGTGGGATTTTGGTCAGCGGCTTTCGGGGGATGCTCAACAAAAGATAAAGAAATACGGTCTTTCGGATGCTATTCAATTTTGTGGATATGCTCCTTGGAAAATCATCAAATTCAGTGATGTAGGTCAACATAGTTCCCATCATATAAAGACATACTTTATGCAAGAAATGATCAAACATGGGGTTCTGATCAATAGTAGTCATAATATTTGCTACCCCCACGATGCTGAAGATTTTCAGGCTGTTTTGGATGCCTATGAAGTAACGCTTGAGTCTTTAAGTTCTCATTTAAAAAACAATAAGTTATCAACTTCAATTACTGGGCCTGTCGTCGAGCCAGTTTTTAGCGTCAGATGAATAAAACAATGAATTCTCCTCGCGCCATTTTCCGATGTGATGCTTCTGAACAGTTAGGAGCAGGCCATGTTATGCGCTGTATTGTTTTGGCAGAAGCACTGAAAGAGAAGGGCTGGGAATGCTTTTTTGTTTCAAATAAGGAAGCGCATACGCTTATATCTAAACTCAAGGAATTCAAAGCCGTTGATCCGGTGGAACTTTACGATTCTCCAATTTTTCACAATTTATTGATTGTTGATCACTATGAACTTGATAAAAGTTATGAACAACATTTTAGAAAACATGCTGACAAAATTTTGGTAATTGATGATCTCGCAAATCGGGAACATGATTGCGACATACTTATTGATCAAACCTATGGGAGGGATGCTACAGATTATAATGGGTTCGTTCCAGAGAAATGCAAGATTCTGACTGGAAGTAAATACTCTCTTATAAAAAGACAGATTTCTGAATTAAGGCCAAAGAGTTTTCTATCAAGAAAGAACAGGAATTCAATAAAAAAAATCTTGATATCTATGGGGGGAACAGATCCACAAAATTATACTTTGAAGGCCTTGAAAATGGTTAAAGAGTCTGGGTTCAGGGGAAGTATAGATGTGGTTCTGGGCTTTTCGTCAAAGTACGAAGAAATTATAAGTGATTTTACAAAGAGTATGTCTAATTCAGTGGAAATATATGTTAATGCAGATATGCCAAAGTTGTTGAACCAGGCAGATTTAGCCATAGGAGCTTCCGGCAGCAGTATTTGGGAGAGATGTTGCCTTGGGCTTCCATCTGTATTGGTTCAAACGGCAGCGAACCAGAAAAAAATATATGACACTCTTTGTGAGACTTTTTACCCAGGTAAGACCAAAGACATAGAATTTCTTTTTAACAAATGCTTAAACGATCCTACTTTTTTTCAGAAATTATCAAATACTGTAGCTCCTTTGATAGACGGATTTGGTGTAAATAGAGTGGTTGAAACTATTTTAAGTGAAGAGAGCCAGGTAGAGCTCGTTCCAGTTAAGTCGACAGATATGGAAAAAATTTTTCAATGGCAAGTAGAGCCCGAGTTAAGAAAGCATTTCAATAATCCGTCTCGACCATCACTTGAGGAACATAAAGAGTGGTTTACAAAGAAATTAAGTAATTCAATTGATCAGTATTGGCTCATCCAATCTAAAAAGGATTCCTATGGGGCGCTAACACTTTCTTATGATGAGAATGATGACGATTTCGTTTTAAGTTGGTATCTTACAACCAGTGCTCAGGGCAAAGGCATTGGCACACAGGCTTTGAAGATTGCATGCAACCTGGTATATCCATTCAGGATTAAGGCTGTTGTAAATGATGAAAATGAAACTTCGCGAAAGTCTTTGCTAAAAGCAGGTTTTGAGAATGTTTCCAATGGGAGTTTTATTCTAAGAAAATGACTTCTTATATTGTCTGCACCATAAAGCCTTGGAACTTAGATTTGTACCATAAAGACCTGTCTAAGTTGCCCGGAAAGTGGCACTTAATCTCTAGCGCAGAAGAGTTAACATATTCTTTTTTAAAAGAGGCAAGTCCACGATACGTATTTTTTCTTCACTGGAGTTGGATCGTTCCTGAAGACATAATTAAGGATTTTGAGTGCGTTTGCTTTCATTCGAGTGATGTTCCTTATGGTCGAGGGGGGAGCCCCATTCAGAATTTGATTATAAGAGGCCACAAAGATACAAAGATTACGGCACTTCGAATGCAAAATGAATTAGATGCTGGACCAGTTTATATGAAGAGAAATTTATCTTTGCTCGGAAGGGCTCAGGATATATTTGTGCGTTCTACCAAGATTATATGTTCCATGATAAAAGAATTGACTCAAACTAATCCTGTGCCGGTTTCTCAACAAGGAGAACCTGTCATTTTTAAACGTCGAAAGGGGAAGGATAACGAAGTTCCTCAAAACGAGAATTTAGAGGTAATATACGATCACATCCGTATGTTGGATGCTGAGACATATCCCCGTTCTCATATAATCTACGGAAATATGAAGATCGAATTTTCTGAGCCTGAGAAAAGTGATGATCACATAACAGCCCAAGTAAGGATTACAAGAGTATGAAGAAAATTGCTGTAATTTCTGCGCACCCTGATGATGAAGCTTTTGGTTGTGGTGGGACTTTGTTGAAGCACAAGTCAAAGGGAGACGAACTTTCTCTTTTGTTTATGACCGATGGGATCTCGGCTAGAAAAGACGCTTCTTCCAAAGAGACTTCAAAGCGAGAAAGCGATCTTAGGACAGCTATGGCGTGTCTGAATCCAAAACATTTTGAAAGGCTTAATTTCCCAGATAACAAACTTGATTCAGTGCCACTTTTAGATATTGTCCAGGAAATTGAGACTTTTTTGCAAAAGGTAAAACCTGACATAATTTATACTCATTTTTGGAATGACTTAAATATTGATCATTCCTTAACGGCCAAGGCAACCTTGACTGCAACACGACCTGGAAGTCCGACATCTGTAAAGAAAATTTTGGCCTATGAAGTTCCTTCAAGTACTGAGTGGCAGATTGAAGATGAACCATTTAGGCCAAACTATTTTGTGGGAATTGAAAACCAGATCGATTCTAAAATTGAATTAATTAATTGCTATGAAACTGAAGTAAGACCATATCCCCATCCTAGGTCAATTGAGAATATCAAAGCACTAGGCCAAGTAAGGGGAGCGACAGTTTCAATCCCTTACGCAGAAGGATTCATATTGGTGAGGAGTATCGACGATGAAAAATAAACCATATATCATTGCTGAGTTGTCTGGAAACCATAACGGCGAGATCGATCGCGCTTTTAAGCTTATGGAGATGGCTAAAGAATCTGGTGCTGATGCCGTAAAGCTTCAAACCTACACAGCAGATACGATGACCATAGACTGCGATAAGCCCGATTTTATGATTAAGGGGGGCCTTTGGGATAATTATAAGCTTCATGACTTATATAAGGTAGCTCATACTCCATGGGAATGGCATCCTGCCTTATTCGATAAAGGTAAAGAACTGGGAGTAGAGGTTTTTTCAACGCCATTTGACGAGACATCTGTAGATTTTCTAGAAAAACTAGAGGTTCCCCTCTATAAGATTGCTTCATTTGAACTTACCCATCATCCACTAATTCGATATGTTGCGGGAAAGGGAAAACCTATGATTATGTCTACAGGGCTTGCCAGTCTTGAGGAAATCAAGGAAGCCGTTAGGGTTGCCCAAGATGGTGGATGTAAAGATCTGACTCTATTGCATTGTGTGAGCTCTTACCCTGCTGCAGTAGAAGATACAAACCTTGCCACCATGATTGAGTTAAAAAGGTTGTTTCCTGGCATAAAAATAGGCCTTTCTGATCATACGTTAGGAACGACAGTTGCTGTCGCAGCCGCGGCACTGGGAGCAGAAGTCATTGAAAAACACGTAACTTTGGCCCGTGCTGATGGCGGAGTTGATTCTGCCTTTTCCTTAGAGCCCCATGAATTAAAGGTACTATGTGAGGAGACAAAGAGGGCTCATCAATCCATAGGGGCAGTTAATTTTGAGAGATCGAAAGCTGAGTTAGGCAATAAAGCTTTTAGGCGGAGCGTTTACGCAGTGAAAGATATCAAAACGGGTGATGTCTTTAATGCTGAAAATATAAGAATCATACGGCCCGGATATGGTGTTGCGCCAAAAAATTATTCGGCAATGATCGGAAAGAAAGCTCTCGTTGATATTGAGTTTGGAAGCCCTATACAAATGGATATGTTTGATGTTGCGTAACATATTAAAGAACTTTCCATTTTGGAGAGACGTTTATGGTTCATAAGACTGAAAAGCACTATCAGCAGGAATATCTTTCTCTGGGGATGTCGGCTCAGAGGAGTTATCCCAACGAAGAGCTGGCACGATTTTTAGGCCGCGAGTTTTTTAAGCTTTCGAAAGAAATCCGAAAAACTAAGAGAATATTAGAAGTTGGATGTGGAACGGGGGGTAACTTATGGTCCATTTCAAGGGAGGGATTTGATACCTATGGCTTGGATTTGTCTCAGGAAGCAATCAAACTCTGTCGGAAAAAACTAGAGGAAGAGGGGGGCGTTGCAGAACTTCAGGTCGCGTCTATGCTAGAGCTTCCTTATGAGGACAACTTTTTTGATTCTATTGTGGATGTTTTTTCAGGGTACTGTTTCCCCTATAAAGATTATACGAGTTTTATTACTGAGGTTAGTAGAACTTTGAAACCTGGTGGATTATTCTATTCATATGTCCCATCCCAAGGGGCCCATGATTATTTAATAAGTACTGATGCTGAAAGATTGGATGATTGTACCCTTAAAGAAAATAATAATCCTGAAGCTATTTATCGGGGACAAAAATATCCTTTTTTGTTTCTCACTAAGTCCTGTGTGGAAAAAGTTTTAGAGAGTGTCCCAGAGTTGGGCATCACTTATTTTGAGACTGTGTCAAAGTCTTATGAATTTGGCAGTAAAAAATTTGAATGGCTAAGTTATGTGCTCCGAAAAGATTAATAATAGTCGTTCCTTAGCCGAGTATTATCAAGAATACTATGGAGAAGAATTTCGTGATTTAACCTTTGAAATGTCTTTAGAGGATAGTTCGATCGTTTCTATCCCAAGCCACAAAATTGAACAAAAGCTGTGTTACAATAGCCAACCTTTACCCACAGATCTATTTTGTGATTCGAACGATATTTCCAAGAAAAGTGCAAAACTAATTGTCCAAAATTTAAAGCAGATTGCAAACTCGAAAGGTTGTTCAGAAATACTCTTAAGTGATAAGCTTTATGAGGGAAATCTGAGTACGATGAGTGCGGAATTGTTTAATCAGGAGGCTACTTATGAGCTTCTTTTTAATTTACATATAGATTTTCAAGATTTTACAGAAGCAAATTTTTTTAAGGGATTACGTAAGAGTTATAAATCACTGGTTAACTGGGGAAGGAAAAATCTAGTTGTGGATGTGGTAAATGCTCAAAATTATTCATACGATAAATTTATGAAATTTAAAGAATTTCATGCCTTAATATCTGGACGACAAACAAGATCCGACGAGAGTTGGGATATCCAAGCAGGGCTTTCTCAGAATGGGGGAGGAGAACTCATTCTAGCCTATTTAAATGATGAGCTTGTTGCAGGATCTTTCTTTTTAGATGAATTCAAAAGATCGAGATATTTTAATGGAGTGTATCAAAGAGACTTATTTCACCTGGGGATAGCACACTATCCTGTTTATATGGGTATAGTGCGTTCTCAGATGAGAAATCCTCATGGATATTGTCACTTAGGATCGATCATGTCAGATAACGATGACAACAAACTAAAAAATATTGAGTTTTTCAAGAAAGGTTTTTGTCCTCGTTTAACACCTTCTATTGTTTGGAGGCTGTCATGTCAAAGTTGAGTGGGAAGAACATCCTAATTTTCCAACAGCGTCAATGGGGCTTTACAATAGGGGCATCCTTAGCCAAAAAATTTCAAGAGGAACAAAATCATTTATTTGCGATAACTATGAAAAACACGGCTTTTGAATATGTAACGACTCAAAAAGATGTGAAGTATGAGAAAATCTTTAACTACGATGATATTATTTATACGCCGTTATCTTATGAAGTTCCAAAAGATTTAACGTTGGAGACTATCTGTAAGGGATTGGGAATTGCTACCGTATGGCCGCTTGTTAGTTGTGTGCGAAAGCTTACAAAAAATTATGGAGAGAAATTTTATTATAGTTTTAGAAAGCGTGCCTCCGATGAATACATTATTGCATACATCAAGTCTGTTTATACTTTTTTGAAGGACATTTTAATTAATAATAAAATTGACTTAGTTATTATGCCTGTCCACGCTTCTTTTGTTCACGTGGTTGCAAATTTACTCTGTAAACAGAACAACATAAAAATTGTTTCTGTCACAGATTCAAAAGTTGAAGGTGTCTTCTTGTTTGCGAATGATACATTTTTTCGAGAAGGGGAGTTCTTTAATGTTTTAGAGAGAGAGCAACACTTTCATCTGGAAAAAGTAGAGCAACACTTAAAAAAAGAAAAAAAGAAGAATGAAAAGGAATTTATAAAACTTAAAAGAGAATATTCTTCTGTGGGTGATTTTTTTTTAAAAGAAATGAAGTTCTTCTATTCATTAATCTTATTGCTTAAAAAGTTTGCATTTAACTATACGAAAGCAGTAAATACGCTTGGCCCAGATATAGATTTCCCTACACCCTATACGATGGTGAGAGATCATTTTGTTTATAAATATCAGAGGTGGAAAACGCGTAAATATACAGGCTATTCAGAATTTAATGATAATAAGAAGTATGTATACTTTCCTCTCCAATTTCAGCCAGAAGCACAGATAGACTTATTTTCGCCATATTTTAATAACCAAATTGAAACGGCTAGGCTGGTTGCTCAATCTTTACCTGGTAGTTTGTGTTTAGTCGTTAAAGAACACCCAGCTATGATCGGCTATAGAGGTGTGAGCTATTACGAAAAGCTTTTGGGCTTACCAAACGTAAAATTAATTAGACCGGACTATAATGGTCATTATCTTATTTCAAAAGCTGAAATGATTATTGCGCCTGTTAGCACGACTATTTTTGAAGGGGCAGTTTTCAACAAACCTGTTATCCAGCTAGGAAATTATGGTCTAACGGAAAAATTACCAGATGTACACGTCCACACAGATTTAACCTCCTTACCTCAGAAGATATTAGATGTCTTAGAGAAAGGGTTCGACACGAAGTCTCACGAATCACATCTTAAAAAATGGATAGGGGCGGTATATGAGACAGGCTTCGAACTTGACTATACAAAACTGTGGTACGATCAAGATAGTCGTCAGGAGTTGTTTGATGAGTATTGGGAGCATCTTAAAAAGGAAGTCTGTCTTTAGGCCTATTTTTATAATATGCGAAAAGAATACACAAAATTTTTCAGGAAAATAAATTTAAAGTCCTGCCGTTACGTGGTTTTGACTCCTACTAGTGAGTTGGAGGGCACCAAAGAAATAGACTTATATGTCTGCAGGGAAGATAAAAGATTATTTTTGGAAACTCTTTCAAAGGCTGGTTGGTTGCAAAGAGCAGATAAAAGTCATCTGCCTAATCATCATTTTTATTCCCAGGTATTAGGACCGGATATTCTTACTTTGGATGTTAAATATGATCTGTCTTTCATACATGGGAAACGTAAGTACCAATATATTAATGAGAAATTATGTATAAAAAATAGAGAATTGGAACCTTCCTATAAGTTATTTGTACCCGCAATCCGGGATCAATTTTTGTTATTTTTAGCTCATGTTGCTTACATTGAAAGAGGTTTCTTAGAAAACAGACATGTTGAAAAATTAAAGGAATATTTAAACGTATTGAGCTCCATAAGGGAAAAAGATGAGTTAAAAACTTTAGTAGAAAAAATAAGTAAATTTTGTATTCCCAAAATAGATTTAGAGACCTTTTCTGGCGCGATAAGACCAACAATCAATTCATTCTTTAGTTTCAAAGAGCAGTCTGCATGCTCATTTGGGCGCATTTTTTTTCCTAGAAAATTTATTTATGTGCTTTTTTTAGGAACAGATGGGAGTGGAAAGTCAACGACTATTGCCTCTTTGTGTTCCTACATGAACTGCAAAACATCTTGCATGTATATGGGTGAGAAAAACTGGGCACTTCCATTTGTAGGAGCCTTTTTTTCTAACTCTTCTTCTAGAGTTTGCAATATTCTGTACAGGTATTTTTTATACCCTTTAGATTTGCTTTTAAGGAGACTTGTCCTCTGGAAAAATAACCCAGGGAGAAGGCTGATTCTTATTGATAGATTTCCTGGATTTCCTTTTTTTGATGTGGAGAAGAAGGGTTTTTTAGGAGTTTTGCTGAACTTTATATATAAGTTAGTTCTACCTTCCCCTGAGATGGTAGTGTTCCTACATGGTGATGCAGAGGAAATTTCTCAAAGGCAGCAGGAGGAATCTGTTAATTTTACCAAAAGGAATCAGGATAAATTTTTGGCTGTGGCGAAACACATTGGTAAAAAGAAGCTCGTAGTGGCTAATACAACTGAAAATTCTAGTAAGGAAGTTGTTGATATTGTAGCAAAAAATATTTTTGAGGATACAAGTTTTATTAAAAATTGCTTTAGGCCGATTTCCTTTAGGCAATATAAATGATACAAAATAAATACAAAATTTCGTTATCGCATGGAAGTAACACACTCATTTTCTCAAGTGGAAAAGCTGTGTGTAAAATGCCATATAAATTCAATAGTGCTAAAAACCTGCGGATCGAACACAAAAAAACAATTTTAGCTTCTCAAGATCATTTTTTTGCTTCCTATGTGAATCCAGCGAGTCTGAAGCTTGGGGGTGCTTTAAAGTCATGTCAACTGTTTGCCCCCACGGCTGAGGAAATTCAGAAACTGAGAAGTTCGATTCTACAAAGATCCGAGGAACAGACTCCTTCTTTGCCTTTTTATAAAACTTTCTCTGATAATTTTATAGCGTTTTTAGGACAGTTTGGCAGCACTTTTGTCGAAAAATTAATGGCAACGAATATTCCTGTATCTTCTATTCATGGAGATTTACATATAGAAAATATTTTTTCTAAGGATAATGAGACAAAGATTATAGATTGGAGGAACTACTCACAAGAATTTTGGAATAGCTACGATTGTGTTCACTTCGAACTTATGGGGTATATTTATAACAGCAACGTGAACAGTTGGTTCCAAGCTGTGCAGGAATTCCATGGAGAACGGCTCCTTACAAAAAATTCGAGGGTTTTATACGCTGTCTCGAGATGTTTCTTTGAGTATGATGCAGATGTAGTTCTTGGAAGGTTAACTTCCAAGAGAAAAGAGAAATATGCGGAGATTTTACGTTGGTGTGAGCATAATGGACTCTAGTTTTGCAGCTATTTTGAACTATCACGAGATAAAGTGTGAAAAGGTGTTTAATTTTCAAATACAAAACCTTACAAGGATAGGGCGTTTTTCTAACATTTCCTCTATACTAGAGAGGAAAGAGGAGACCTTCGGAGATAATCAACGCCCTGATTTATTACTTACTTTTGATGATGGATACGATTCACAGTATGAGGTTGCCCAGAACATTCTTTCCCAGCAAGAAATACCAGCAATCTTCTTTATCGTCACAAATTGGGTTGGTAGAAAAGGTTATATGACATGGCAACAGCTACGAGAGCTAGTAGAATATAGGCAATTTTCTATTGGATCCCATACGGTGAACCATCCAAACTTAATAAACCTGAGTGATAAAGATTTAGATCATGAGCTTTCTTACTCTAAGTCTACTATCGAAGATAAGTTGGGAACATCTTGTGGTTTATTCGCAATCCCATTTGGAAAAAAAACCAAGCATTATACTTCGGCGGTCTTAGAAAAAATAGGAGCCTACTATCCAATATGTTTTGCAAATAATAGGGGCTACTATCATAACTCTTCTAAGAATCATTTAGAAATTCCACGTATTGTTCCTCCAGACACGAAGTTTAGTTATTTGTTTCAAAAGCTTGTGCTTAATCAAGATTTAACTTTTGCCGATAAGTTTCTTTTGAGACTATTTTAGGAGTAAGCCCTTGTTTTCTGTAATTATTCCCACGTGTGATCGTTTTATTTCTCTAAGAAATGCAGTGGAATCTGTAACAAGGCAAACATACGAAGTGAGTGAAATTATTATTGTAAATAATGGGCGTGAAAAAATTGATAAGGAAAATTTTTCTCTTATCAAAAAATATTCTGAAAAATTGAAAATTATTAATATTGAACCATACGTCGGAGTATCAAAAGCGCGTAATTGTGGTGCAAATATAGCTTCAGGAAAATACCTAGCCTTTTTAGATGACGACGATCAATGGCCTGAGAATTACATAGAAATAGCAAATGACCATATTTCTGATGTGGATAGGGATTGTTTTATTAGTGATATACGAATGTACAAAAATAATAAAATAGTGGCTGAAAAAATAAATAAGTATGAAAATTTTAATAAATATAATCTATTTATAAGAAACCCCGGGTTTGGTGGAAGTAATATTATAATAAAAAAGAATGCTTTTATGTTAGTTAATGGCTATAACGAAAAACTAACAACGAGTGAAGATAAAGCCTTGTTAATAGAACTTCTAAGGGTGAAAGCCTCTCTTTTTATTGTTCCAAATAACTATATACGTGCTTCTACTGATGATAGTTTAAGTTTGACGAGAAATACTTGGCGGCAAATATCTGGTATTTTTAGATTTATCATTGTATACAGGAAAGAAATGAGCTTTGCTCATGTATATGCTAACTTGATAAAGTGCTTGAAGTTGCTCAGGAAAACCATTTAGAAACAAAGGATTATTATGCCATTAAAGAAGTTGTATGTGGGTTGCGGGAACGAAAGGTTATCTGATTTCGTTCATAGTGATATTAGTGAGTTAAAGAATAAGAACGGTGCGCCAGACTTCCTGTGTGATATTGCAGAAAGTATTCCAATGCAAAGTGAGAGTGTAAATTTTGTGTACACTAAGGGCACTTTAGATATGCTGAATTATGTACAAATTAGAAATGCTCTCATTAACATGAATCGTATCTTGGCCACTAAAGGTTTTTTGAGAATTGTGGTGTTTGATTTCGATAAGGCGATAAAGTCTTACCTTTCAAAAGAGGTTCGAGAGAGTGGGGACTATGGGAGAGACTTTGCTCATTTGCCAGTTTTTTGTCACAATACGAGTTTAGTGAGTAGATTGTACTATCCTGGAAGGCGTTATCTCTTAAACTACCAGATACTTGAAAAATTATTGAAAGAAGCGGGGTTTGATAATATCAAGTTATACTCTCCCGGTGAGACAGGATTTCCTGACAATAAAAATCTTTCTACGCAGTTAGAGCATACGGAAAAACAAAAATCTTCAGACAGTATGATAGTTGAATGCACGAAGTCGTCTTCGAAACCGGAGTATACATACGCTAAGCTAGGCTTGCCCGAGGGGAAGATAAACCGAATCTTGGCTCAATATTTCAACCTTACTGTTTCTCCCTATAAAATAACGGACCCTGTCTTTCCCAAAAAGGGGTGGTTTTTGAAGAACTTACTTGGTGTGAAAAAAAAGCAGCTCCCTAAAAAGAGAGCCTAGTTTTTTGTGGGAGCTGATTATAATCCTTCAATCCAACACTCCCGCTAACATTTCATCTCCCCATCGATACATGCACCATTTTCAATCTGGATGGTGGTGTGGTCGATGCCAAATTGCTTATTAATAAAGGATTTTACGGACTTTAAGACTTTTTCATGATCCGTACCTTTGCACACATCGATGTGCAAAGTCATTAAAGGGTGCTCACTTGTCAGACACCACGCATGGACGTGGTGGACACCTTGGACAAGGGGCACCTTTTTTTTGAGCTCTTTTTTAAAGTCATCAATGTCTAACCAATCGGGCACGCCCTCTAAAAGAACATGAACGGACTTTTTCACAAGCCCCCAGGCGCTTTTGAAAATGAGAAGGGCAACAAGAACCGACAGGAGTGGGTCAATGGGCATCCATCCTGTCCACATAATTATGAGTGCCGCCACGATGGCTGCCACGGATCCCAATAGATCTCCTAATACGTGGAGAAGGGCACCATGAATGTTAAGGTTGTCTTTAGATCCTCCGTGGAGCAAGACAAAGGCGATAATATTGACCACGAGGCCCAACAGGGCGACCACAAACATGATGTCTCCTAGGACTTCGGTGGGCTGAAGCAGGCGTTCAATGGTTTCTTTAACTATCCAGCCTACGAGTAGAATGAGGGAGACCCCATTTACAAAGGCAGCTAAAACTTGTGCACGCTGATATCCAAAAGTGCGCTGTGTATCAGATGGCTTTCTGGCAATGCGAAAAGCAAGCCAAGAAAGAGCCAATGACACAGAATCTGTTAGCATATGTCCCGCGTCAGCTAAGAGAGCCAAAGAACCGGAAACAATTCCTCCAAGCACTTCGATCACCATAATTCCTGTGGTTAGGAAAAAGGCCCAAAAGAGACGACGCTCATTGTTTGCATGGGTATGATGATGTGACACGTGTTCCTCAGCCGAAATAAAAAACCACCTCCTTTGTACAGGAGATGGTTCTTTACTTCAATCATTCGTTAAACTGTCAAGGAATTGTCCCTCTTATTTCAGGAGGGGATATCCCATCAGAAGCTATTGTTCCAGGATTCTTTACCAGGCTGCATCTTCTTCATCGCTTTCTCCGGTTCCGACTGGCTCTTCGTCCTCATCGCCCTCATCGCCATAGTCTTCCTCGTCATCCTGACCCTCATCTTCTTCAGACTCATCATCATAGCCTTGCTCTTCATCATCACATTCACAGGGGGTGTATTCTTCTCCCATGTATATGGCAGCTTGCTCACATATGTCACCTTTCTCATTGGCGCATGCAGGGCAATCATTACACTCATCATCTGCATATGGAGTCATTTCTTCAACGAGCCCACCGATGACTTGTACACAAGAGCCAAGATCATAACACTGTGCAGAACGTTGAGCCCGAGCAGCAATTCTTCCGGCACCTCTTGCAGCACCCTGGAGATCATATCCAGTTTTTTGCTGTACAACGCTACTTGCTGCCCCAAACGCTGCTTGTCCTGCTCCCCTAGCCATCTGTTGAGCCTGGGGAGAAGAAGCAACCTGTTGTGCTGCGCCTATACCTTTTTTCAAAAAGCCGCCAAGCATGGAACTTTTACTTTGATGGGAAGCACCACCACCGTGTCCTCCACCATAACCTCGGGATTTTGCATAGCCTGCTCCTCTCTGTACGTGCTTTGAAGCATGCTGCTGATATGAGGAGGCAGAGCTCCTGCGAGTGCTAGAGTGTCCACCACGACCACTACCACGTCTGCGTGCTGCTTTTTCTACTGAGGAGGATTTCTTAAAAAAGGCCCCGCTCATGTTCTGAGAATCGCTTGAAACTCCCAGAAGAGCAATCGCTTGATTTGGTTGAAAGAAAATGACACCTGCCAAGATGGCAAAAAAGGTAATCATGATTTTTCGCATTTTTAAAATCCCCGTTAACATTGTTTGGTTATCATGCTGAAACTTCTGATGTTGCGCTTGAGAGCGAACTTTTAGCTGAGGTATTGATTTGTGTGAAAAGCTCATATCTCCCCTTATATTCTTTGTATTGTTCATTTTTATTTTTATGAGAAATTTCCCAACTTCCCACGTATACCTTGTATCATCGGTTTATTTTAAAATTTTTGCAAGATTTTTCTTAAATTTTGTATGCATTTGGTTGACATGAGGGCTGAAAAAAAACATATTAAAACTATAGAATGGAAGCAAAGCGCGTATAAGTTGAAGTGATTTATGAAAAGACAAAGTGAGCTCCTGATTGGCAGTCTATGTATTGTATTTGCAGTAGGGATAGCTGTATGGGATTTTTCGAAAGGTTATTTTAGCGAAGCGCCACTGGTTGCACAGAGTTTTCAGTCTGATGGACAGTTCTCGAACAGCGGTGAACCTGAATTGTTAGCAAACCCCCTTGGATCGATGGATACAGGATTGGAGGTCAATAACCTTTCGAAACAAACAATCCAAGTCCAAAAAGGCGATACGCTTATTGCACTTATGACAAAGACGGGCGTTATTTTTTCTGAGGCTCAAGAGGCTATTGTAGCTTTAGGGAGTGCTTTCAATCCTAAGGATTTGAAGCCGGGGCAAGATATACTTATTACGCTTGATAAAACAGATAAAGAGCGTGGAACCCATTTTGTTGAGTTGGCCATTCAGCCATCACAGGAAAAAACCATTGTAGTGAGTCGTTCCGAGAATGGCCGGATGGTGGTAGCCGAAAATGTAATAGAATTCACACGAAACATTCAAAGGATACAGGGAGAAATTAAGACGTCCCTTTTTGTAGATGCCGTTGAGAGAGGGCTGCCAGCAGCGTTTGTAAATGAACTCATCAGAGCGTTTAGTTACGATGTGGATTTTCAAAGAGATTTGAAGCAAGGGGATAAATTTGAAATTGTCGTGGAGCACTTTTATGACAAAGAGTCTGGTATTGAAAGGTTAGGCGAGATTCTGTATGCCAATCTGACAGTTTCTGGGAAACCTCTGAATATATATAGATTTGCGCCCTCTAACGAAACAGCAGCTTTTTACAGTGAAAATGGCGAACACGTGAAAAAGGCTCTTTTAAGGACGCCAGTTGATGGTGCGAGGATTTCTGGAACTTTTGGCATGCGAAAGCATCCTATCCAGGGATACAATAAGATGCATCGGGGTGTTGATTTTGCCGCGCCTAGAGGAACGCCTATTATTTGCGCAGGCGATGGGGTTGTGGAAAAAGCGGGCGTTAACGGCTCCTATGGAAAATATGTTCGTATTAGGCATAATGGTGAGTTTTCGACTGCCTACGCCCACTTGAATACCATAAAAGTAAAACCTGGTCAGCGTCTTAAACAGGGGATGGTAATTGGCGCTGTTGGAACGACAGGGCGCTCTACTGGGCCGCATTTGCACTATGAAGTTCTGCGTTTTGGTAAGCAGATAAATCCTCAAAAATTAAAGTCTGTGAGCCGAGGTAAGTTGGCCGGTACTTCCTTGAAGCAATTTTTAGCTTCCAAATCTGATACAGATAAGCTTGTGTCAGACCTACCCGTTTTAGCTTCACTTTTAAGCGTGAAGACTGCTTCTTTTGAAGTGAATTAAGGTAGGGTTTTCCACATATCCGCTGTCTCATCAGCATTCAAATATCAAGGCTACCGACCTTCTGTATATGGGAGATTTCTATATAGGAGTGGTTAGATTTGAACCCTTATGAGTCTTGGAGGAATTTCACTGCTTCCAGGGCAGACATGCACCCTAATCCGGCGGCCGTTACGGCTTGACGGTAGATTTTATCTGATACATCACCAGCTGAGAAAACGCCCGGAATTGAGGTCTCCGTTGTGCCGGGTTTCACGATGATATAGCCCTGTTCATCAAGGGGCACGTGACCTTTAAAGACGTTTGTTGCAGGCTTATGTCCAATAGCAATGAAGACGCCATCTATATCCAGGGTTTTCGTTTTGTTGGTTTTGATATTTTTAAGTCGGATACTTTTGACTTTAAGGGGATCCTCTTCTCCCATTACTTCTTCCAAGACACTATCCCATTCCATGGAAATTTTAGGGTGTTTGAAAATGCGCTCTTGGAGGACTTTTTCAGCACGGAGTTGATCTCGTCTGTGAATGAGGGTTACGTGGGAAGCATGTTGGGTCAAGAAAATAGCTTCTTCGGCAGCTGTATCTCCCCCGCCAATAACGGCTACGGTTTTATCTCGGAAAAAGAAGCCATCACAGGTGGCACATCCGGAAACACCAAACCCTTGATATTTTACTTCACTATCAAGCCCGAGCCATTGTGCCTGGGCACCCGTTGCAATAATGACAGTATCTCCCGTATATGTATCTCCTGAATCTCCGATGCATGTGAAGGGTTTTTTGGAGAAATCCACTTTAGAAATGGTGTCATAGAACATCTCCGTCCCTACTTTTTTAGCTTGGGCTTGCATTTGCTCCATCAGCCATGGACCTTGAATGGTGTCTGCAAAGCCGGGGTAATTTTCCACATCTGTTGTTATCATAAGTTGGCCCCCAGGTTGAAAGCCAAGAACTTGAATTGGGTTGAGGTTTGCGCGGGCTGCGTAGATTGCTGCAGTGTATCCTGCCGCGCCACCACCTATAATAATAACTTTGGAATGATAAGACTTTGACATACGAAGAAACCTTTTCTGATAGAAGATTAGACGGAACACTATCAGGATATTTTCTTGCACGTAAGAGTTTTTGAGGGGCGTTTATGTATTTTTTTCTTTTCTTCTAAGAGAAGAATGGTTATACAGATAGGGCTAACTTGGATTAGAATAACATTTTTTGAAAGGAGTTGATTTTAGTGCAAGTTCATGTACGTGATAATAACATCGATCAAGCTTTAAAAGTCTTGAAAAAGAAGATGCAGCGGGAGGGTATCTTTCGTGAAATGAAGTTAAGACGTCATTTCGAAAAGCCTTCTGTTAAGCGCGCTCGCGAGAAGGCAGAGGCCGTGCGTCGCAATCGCAAGCTTTTGCGTAAGCGCTTAGAGCGTGAAGGGTATTAGTCTCCTTTGAGATTAAGTACCAAAAGTAAAAAGCCGGGCGCCTCTATCAAGCATGATTTTGTCACAACCAGCAATTGAAGTCGCATAATTTTGAGCAAGAGGAAGGGATAAGGGGTGTTTTTCTCGCTTTAGTGCCTCTATTAGCCCCTATTTCTTAGATTTTGGGCATGCTTATCCTGCGAAAACGACTTGGCGCTCCAAGAAGGTAAGCCGTTTCATGTTGTAGACCAAATTCGCCAACCCCACCTTCACGCGGGCACGCTCTATACCGATGGTGCGAACAAAGAGGTCCATCTTATCCTTTTGAACCGCAAACACATGCTCCACATGGGCACGGATTGACGCTCGCTTCTTGTTTCCTTTTTTCACATTCTTTGACATCGCTTTTCCACGGGGCTTCTTGAGGCATATCTCACTCCTCAGCCCTTTTGTTTCCAACAAGTCCCTGTTCTTCTTCGACCCATAGGCCGTATCTGCATACACTGGGCTTGCCGTATTGTCTGGATCCAGCAATTCTTCAAACACATGACCATCATACATATTTGCCGCTGTCACTTCGAAGCGACGAATCAATCCATGGCGTTTATCTGTTGAGATATGGTTCTTATACCCAAATTGAGGTATAGCTATATCGATGGCGTTCTCGCCAGCCTTCATCTTTGCTTTCTTATACTTCATGATCCAACGAGCATCCAAATCTTTTTGGGACAATTTATGGGGCTTATCCTTCCAATCTTCAGGAACCTTTCCTTCTTTAATGGTGTCTTTTTCTTCTTTCGTATTCTGCTGGCGTGGGGCTTTCACTATGGTTGCATCAATGATCTGTCCTGACATCGCCAAATAACCTTTGTTCTTCAGTTCCTGATCAAACTTGCGAAAGATCTTGTCCATGAGTTTGTGCTTTTTGAAGCGTTCTCTCCATAGCCAGATAGTCTTGGCATCTGGAACTTTATCTCCTAATGAGAGACCTAAAAATCTCTGAAATGAAAGCCGATCCTTAATTTGGAATTCCAGCTGTTCATCAGAGATGTTGTAGAGCGTCTGAAGAATGAGGATCTTGAACATTATAACTGAATCCCATGGAGGCCGACCGCCCTTCCTAGACACAATAAACGCAATGGAGCGGTTGATGGTCTTTCTGAATTGCTCAAAGTCCACCACCTCTGAGAGTTTTTCTAAAGGATCACCAAACTCAGATAGCGCTTCCAATCTATTCTCAACATCAAAAAATCCTGGCTGTGACATTTATAAACCCTCCAAAAATAACCAACTATCTCTTTATATCAGATGTTTACGTCATGTCTAGAGGTTAATAGAGGCGCCCA